>JASFVE010000008.1:0-35463 GCA_050049995.1 Chlamydiota bacterium
TTACATTTGATTTTGATAATAATCAAAACTCTCAAGATCATTCGAGTGATATTGAGCAAAAGATTCAAGATCTTGCTTCTTCAATAATTTAGGAGATCCTTAAAAAGATTTTTTCTTTCATATGGGAACTCAATTCCTAGCTTGTTTTATTACCTTTCTGGAGTTATTTTCTTTAGAAAGGAAGTAACGAAATGAATATTTTAGATATATTGGAAAAAAGGGGACTTTTAGAGCAAACAACAAGTCCTGATCTCAAAAAAATTCTTCAAAATCCGACAAAGTTTTATATAGGTTTTGATCCTACAGCTGACTCTTTGCATCTAGGTAATCTAGTTGGAATAATTGTATTAAGATGGTTCCAAAAATGTGGTCACATTCCTTTTGCGTTAATTGGAGGTGCAACTGCGCGTATTGGAGATCCTTCAGGTAAAAGTTCGGAAAGACCTCTTTTACAAGATGAGGATATTAAAAGAAATGTAAGGAAAATCTCAGAGTTTTTTAGAAATCTTTTACGAGAGCATCCTCCTAGCATTTTAAACAATGATGATTGGTTTCATGAAATGACAGTTATCGATTTTTTAAGAAAAATTGGTAAGCATTTTAGATTGGGCCCAATGCTTTCTAAGGAAAGCGTTAAAAGCAGAGTGAATTCAAATGAAGGGATGAGCTTTACAGAGTTTACTTACCAAGTTTTGCAAGGATATGATTTTTATTACTTGTTCAATCAGCAAAATGTAATTCTCCAAGTGGGTGGAAGTGATCAATGGGGAAATATTACAGCGGGAATTGATTTGGCTAAGAAATTAGATCAGAAAACATTATATGGAGTCACATTTCCTCTTCTTGTGCAATCCGATGGTAAAAAGTTTGGTAAATCTGAAAAAGGAGCGGTTTGGTTATCAGAACATAAACTCTCAGCCTTTGATTTTTATCAATATCTTTATCGTGTAAGTGACGCTGATGTCATACGTCTTATGAAAGTACTTACTTTTATGGAGTTAGATGAAATAGATTCGATAGAGAAAAAAATGAAGCAGCCTGGCTATGTTCCTAATTCAGCGCAAAAAAGACTGGCATCAGAAGTTACTCGTTTTATTCATGGAGAAGAAAATCTTCTTACTGCTCAGAAAATAACAGAAAAAATATATTCACAAAAATCAAGTGAACCTCTTACGAAAGAAGTGCTTGAACAAATAGCTAAGGATCTGCCTCCTGTGATTTTTAACCTAGATGATATCGTGGCCAAAAAATATACGGAATTAGCCGTTGAGACAGGGCTTTGCTCTTCTAAGTCAGAGGCTACGCGGTTAATAAAAAGCGGCGGAGCTTACTTAAATAATCAGCGTATCAATGAAATTGATTTTAAAATTAGCGAAGAAGATTTAATTGACGGTGTTTTTTTACTGCTTGGGTCAGGCAAGAAAAAAAAATTACTCCTGGAAGTTAAACCTTAAAAAATCTCTTCTTGCATTGAAAATAAACTACTTGTATGAAAAACCTTAAGTTCACACAATGACGTTAATAACGAGGCAACAAGGAGAGCGGTATGGCTACGGTCACAAAAAAGAAATTAATTCAAAAAATTTCTCAAGCCAGGGGACTACACCCTAATGATGTAAGGAATGTTATTCAAGCTTTTTTAGATGAAATGACAGACTCTTTAACTCAGGGAGATCGTCTAGAGTTTAGAGACTTTGGTGTTTTTGAAGTAGTTGAGAGGAAACAAAAAATTGGTCGAAATCCTAAAAATGCTGATGTGCCGATTATTATTCCTGCAAGAAAAGCTGTTAAGTTTACACCTGGCAAAAAAATGAAGCAGCAAATTGAAAGTGATTTAAGAGCACCTGCTGAAGCACAATGAAAGATGAAATTACTTCTTTTTTTTCAAAGAAGTTAAGGCATACTTTTGATTCCAATACTTGGGAAAGTCTTTTTTTATTCTATGTTGATAAAAAAGTCTTTCCTAAGCAAAAAATGGCCAATTTTATTGAATCTGAGTTTGCATCTATTGAAAAGACCCCTGTTTTATATTATCAACAATTGAAAAAACTTTGTTCACTTTTGATATTTACAAGAGGGTTCCCTTATTCCTATGATGACATTTTTGAGAGTTTGGTAAAGCGGGTATTAGAAAAAAAATTCCCCTCTTCCTTTCAGCCTATTTATGCCCTTCAAAGTCTTATTAGCTATCATTACTATTTACAAGCAGATAAATTTGACCCTGTTTTACATAACAGTGGTATGAGTTACTTCAATGTTGAAGGAGGGATGTCAGATTTGCTGACGCCAAATATTAAATACAATTACGAGTTAATTATTTTTTTGGTGATTTTAGGGATTTTAAAAAATGATCAAAATCTTTTAGAAAAAAGCCAAAAATTATTTCAGTGGCAAAAAAAATGTCTGGATAAAAGTGGAAGTCCCATTAAAAGTATCTGGAGTTCACCTTACAATTTGCAAGATGATTCGGCCCTTTTATTACACCAGTTAATATCGGGCCATATCCATGAAATTGACCAGCTTTCATTTTCTTATTTTCCTTACTTTGAAATAGCCATTTCTTTGTGGTTTTTAGAAGTCCGCTCAAATTTTTCCAAGGGTGATTTGTTTAACCAATCATTTAATTTGGAAGAAGATCCAGCGAGTGTATTTATTGATCAAAATGGTCTTAAGGGAGTTATGACGCTTCGTGGAGTGAATAGCGGTTTCGGGTATATGGAAAAGGATGATTTTTCGATAGTAAGTTTTGGCCCTGAGTTGTTGCCAACCAAAGAAAACAAAGGATATGGTATCTACAGAACTTGCCCTCTTAAAGGAAGTGGTTTTGATAATATTATTAAAAATGATTCCTATATTCGTGGTTGGGCTCCTTTAAGTTGCTTTGGTCAAAATAACGGCAGTACAGTGCAGCCTTCAGATATGTATATTGAATTTGAGGGCAAGCTTGATTTAAATAAATTTGTGTTAAATTTTAATTTTTACAATCTTGCACAAGATCAAACAATTGGGTTTAGTTTTTTTACAAAAGCAAGTTCTTGTGAAGTTGTTAACGTAGATTTTTTAAAATCTAGCGATAGTCAAAAAATTTGTAGTAAGTCAAATAAAATATTATTTTACACAGGTTGTCAAAAAATATTATTTCAAACAAAAAATTTTACTAACTTAATAGTTTCTCCTAAAAGTAAATATTGGAATGAAAACTTTCATTTAACTTATTTTATAAAAGGAGATAATCCCACACTTAATATTGAAATAGTATTGTAGATTTAAAGTTTATAATTATAAAAATAATTATATTTTAATCTAAAGGTCAAACTTGCAAAAAAAAACCTTATTGAAGGATAATTACCTATTACTTCCCAATTAGGAGGCTATAATTGTCTAGAGGAAAATTTATTCTTTTTGGTGCTCTTGCTCTGTTTTCCATTATTGGTATTGCATCTATGTTTAAGGATCCAAAAAAAGATTCCACAACCACCAAGGTAGTACCAAAGCAGATAGAGGAAATCCCCATAGCTAATATCAAAGAAGAAACTCCTGTGTTGAGTTTTGAAAAACCGGAACCGATAAAGCTCTCCACTCCAAAAGAACAATTGCCAGAAGTGGATAGAATTAGCAGACTTTTTAGCTTAGATTCATCTAAGCTTCCTATCGTTGAGACAATTACTTATTCTAGCAGAGTTCCTTGGTTGCAAGGCCGTCCTGCGTGGATTGCTGACTATGCATCTCATTATGCAACTTCAAGGCACTTTATTGCTCGCAGCTTAAATCACAAGCCCGATTATTTTACTCAGACAGTATCTCCTGGTGATCGTTTCAATGTTTTGCGAAAAGATTTAAATTTAGAGTTCTACCTTCTTATTGATCTTTCCAAATGTAAAATGTGGTTTTACTGTCTTGATAAAGATGCTGGAGAAAGAGTACTTCTAAAAACATATAATGTAGGACTTGGCCGCAAAGATCAAACCAAACCTTCAGGATTTTTAACACCTATAGGGAGATATTTACTAGGAAGTAAGATTGCCATATATAAAGAGGGGACAAAAGGATATTTTCACGATAAAAAAGTAGAAATGCTTCAAATTTTTGGAACAAGGTGGATTCCATTTGAGAGAGAACTTGAGAACTGTTCTGAAAGAGCGAAAGGTTTTGGTATCCATGGTTCTCCTTGGGCTCGTGATGAACAAACTGATTCTTTATTAGAAGATAGATCTCATATTAGTAAGTATGATAGTGATGGGTGCATTAGGCTGAATTCAGAAGATATAGAAGAGTTGTTTTCTATTATTATTACAAGGCCTACTACCGTCGAACTTGTAAATGATTTTCAGGATGCTAAGCCTCCTTTTGAAGAAAAAGATAATTTTTCAACTAAATCAGCAGCTGAGGTTAGATCATGAAAAGATCTTCATCTATTGCACTACTTCCTCATGAAAAAGAGATTAGCGAACACGAAGAAACTATTGAACTCGTAAAGGAAAAAAATGAAGCGAGTGAACTTTGGTCTCAAAATGAAATAGCTAAGATGGAAAAGAAAGTTGAAAAATTAAAACAAAATGTCTACGCAAACTTGCAACCCTGGGATAGAGTTTCCATTTGCAGACATCCTTCTAGACCTCATACAATTGACTATATTCAAAATCTATGTGACGAATTTATTGAAGTTTTTGGCGACCGTTCATTTAGAGACGATCCTTCTATTATTGCAGGATTTGCAAAGATTGGTGGGCAAAGATTTATGCTAATTGGTCAAGAAAAAGGAAAAGACACTGAAAGCCGCCTTTTTAGAAACTTTGGGATGCCCCATCCTGAGGGGTATAGAAAAGCGCTTCGTTGTATGCAGCTTGCTGCTAAGTTTAATATTCCTGTTATAACTTTGTTAGATACTCCAGGAGCTTTTCCGGGCCTAAGTGCAGAGGAAAGGGGACAAGGGTATGCTATTGCAAAAAATCTACTTGAGATGGCAAGACTACCAGTTCCTGTCATTGTCTTGTTAATTGGTGAAGGTTGCTCTGGTGGAGCTTTAGGTATGGGTATAGGAGATGTTATTGGTATGCTTGAGCATTCCTATTACTCCGTTATTTCTCCGGAAGGGTGCGCTTCCATTTTATGGAAGGACTCTAAGAAAAATTCTCAGGCAGCTTCTGCGCTGAAACTTTTGGCAGAAGATCTTATCGAGTTAAATATTATTGATGAAATGATACCGGAGCCAATGGGTGGCGGTCATCATGACCCTCATTCAGTATACCAAAGTGTTAAAAGCTTTATTTTAAAACATGTTGAATTGTTGAAAAATATTCCTATTCCGGATTTACTGGAAGCACGCTTTATGAAATTCCGCAAAATGGGAAAATTTACAATCCAAGATGAAGCTCTTACTTCAAGCAGCAATACGAAATCGTAAGCATTTAACATTAGCTATACTTACACTATTTGCTCTATTATTTTTAACATTTTCTAATCAATTAGAAATGTTTTCCTTAGGAATAATAACAAATAGAGGAACTGATAACCCTATTATCAAAAAATTTTCTTTCAATTTTGACATTGAGAAGAACATTTCAATATTCATAGGATTTTTAATAATTGTAGCTTGCTTAAAGGCTTTTGCTCTATTCATAGCAAGGTATATGACGCAAGTTCTATCGATAAGGATAACTAGAGACTTGCGTGAACAGTTCTTTCAGCATATTCAATCCTTGCCTTTAAGTTTTTACAATGAATTTAACTTAGGAAGTTTAACATCGAGAGCAGTTGGAGATGCAGGGCAAATTGCTTCCTCTTTGAACTCCATGTTAATTAATTATCTGCAAACACCTTTTACTATTGTTTCCTCTCTAATAGTTTGTTTTGCCATTTCATGGCAGCTATCTCTAATCATTTTTCTAGGTGTCCCTCTTATTATTTTCCCCATCATTTTTTTTACTAAAAAAATAAAAAAGGTAACAAGGCAGCTACAAAAGAACCAAGAACGATTTACTTCAGTGTTGTTAGATTTTTTGTCGGGTATTCATACTGTGAAAATTTACTCGATGGAGCAGTTTTCTTTTCGAAAATATAAAGAACAAAATGACCAAATGGCAAGGCTTGAAATGAAGAATGCAAAATACAGCCTGCTAACGAGGCCTGTTTTGCATACTGTAACTACAACATGCTTAGTGACTGTGTTGTTATTTGGGCTTTATACATTAAAAATGACGGTGTCACAGTTAATCACATTTTGTGGAATGTTATACCTGTTTTATGAACCTGTTAAAAAATTTGCTGAAGAAAACACTAATGTTCAAAAAGGCGCTATTGCTGCGGAAAGAATGTTTGAAGTGTTGAACTTGAAACCAAAAATTTTTGATAAGGACGGAGCCAGACCTTTGGAAACTTTCTCAAACCAAATAGAATTTAAAAATGTTTGGTTTAAGTATTCAGATGCGTGGGTGTTAAAAGATTTAAGCTTCACAATTAAAAAAGGAGAGACAGTTGCTATTGTTGGTCCTACTGGAGCTGGCAAATCTACGATTGTTCAACTTCTGCCAAGGTTATATGACATTCAAAGAGGGGATATTTTAATAGATGATTGTCCTCTCAAAGAATTTACGCAAAAATCCTTAAGAGATCAAATGGCATTTGTACCTCAAAAGCCCTTTTTATTTTTTGACACAGTAGCTGAAAATATTGCTTTTGGAAACAGTTTTTCTTTAGCTGACGTGCAAGCTGCAGCTAAAATGGCTCACGCTCATGAGTTTATAGAACAACTTCCAGATAAGTATGGGACTTTGCTTGCTGAGACAGGTAAGAATTTATCTGGAGGGCAGCAACAAAGGCTTGCTATTGCTAGAGCCCTTATGAAAAAAGTTCCTTTTTTAATTATGGATGAAGCTACTTCTTCCTTGGATGCCATAAGTGAAAACAAGATTAAGCTTGCGATTGAGCAGCTCCACGGAAAAGTAACACAAATTATTATTGCTCATAGACTTTCAACGATTGAACATGCCGATAAGATTATATATTTAGACCAAGGAGTAAAATTGGCAGAAGGCACAAAAGATGAGCTTCTTAAAAACTGCCCTGCATTTAAAGTTATGTGGGATACTTTTCATAAAATTAAACAGACAGAGCAAACTCCTCAAACAATATAATTTCTTTAATTAATATTATTAATTCGAGATAATACACCTAAGGGGGGTAATTATGCGTAAGCGTACATTTAGTGATTTTTCTCCTGAAAAATTTCGTAGACTAAATGACGATTTGGACAAGCTTGCTGAAATGATCAAGCATTTATCGGATGATCCTAAAAACCAGTATATTAAACCTGAAATAGTCAATATTTTGCAGGAAATGCACCAAATGGGACAAAAAATAGGAGGAAAGGTAGCTGATCACGTAAATGATTTGCGCATAGATATTAATCTATTTGTAGAAAACCCCGATAATTTAAGTATGGTTCCTAAAATTTTCCAAGATTTTCAATTGCTTAAAAATGCTATAAGGAGTTTTTAAATGGGTTTAGAAGAAAGAAAAAAAGGGCAAGCTCCTCGAAAACCTCGAGACTTTCAGGACGAGTTAGAGGAAGCTATTTTAAGGTTTAAAGCAGCTTTTGAGCTTTTACAGCAGACATCTTTAGCATCCGATTCTGAACATCTTTTAGATGTTATGTACAAAGAACTCAATCTTATGGATAAACTAGCTACAGCAATTGAGAGAAAAGGTATTAGAAAATGGGAGCAAAAACTTTCTAAAGATGCTCAAACATTTATTTCAAAGCAAAATAGAGAAAACTTTGAAGTTCTTCAACAGGACATAGCTACTTTATCGGAAGCTAATCGCAGACCTAGAAAATAGGTTTTTACTTACCTTTAAAAAAACTTTCTTGTAAGAGCTGAGACTTTTCCTAAAAGGGTATTGTCTTCTGGGTCTCTTGTAAAAGAGTGCTTCCAGTTCTTAGAAATTTTTATTCTTTTAAGAAAGATCTCTATTTGGATGTAAAAACTCAAAGCCGGCTGATTTTATTTTATGGTTAGAAACTCGTTTATTTCCCGATCTATAAGCTTTAAGTTTTGGATCCCAATTTACTTTTTTTAGGTTATGTTGATGAGAGATAGTATCATATAATTCTTTTCTCGTTGGATGGTCATCGTCTGCTAAATTAAAAGTCCCTTCTAAATCATGCCTGATCGCATAGTCCATAGCTTTTACAATGTCATCCTTATGGATCATATTAGTGTAGTTTTTTCCACTTCCAGGAAGAACACTTTCTTGGTATTTTTTAATTCGAGAAGATAATTCTCTACCAGGTCCATAGATTTCAGATAATCTAAAAATAAGGACTTTCCAGCCATATTCCTTTAAGGAGGTAAATACACTTTCCGTTTCAATGAGGATTTTTCCTTGATCAGTATCATTGCTTAAAGGGGAAATTTCATCGACCCAATGACCATTATGCTCTCCATACACAAAAGTAGAGCTGGTGTAAATTAAAGTTTTGGGGTTAGTGTTTTTCGCACATTTCTTTATAGTTCGTGAAGTTTTTAGGTAAGCATTTTCATAGTCGGAAGGATTATCAGCAGCTATTGTTACAATGATAATGTCATTGTTGTTAATCAAGTCACATATAGCTTTTTCATCATTTGAGTGTAATAACTGAATATTTTGAAATTGCTTTTTCAGCTTTTTAGCCCTGTCATGGGAACGGGTGGTTCCTGTAACATAATATCCTTGCTGTTTAAAATTCTCTGCGACAAAAGAACCGAGATATCCACAGCCCAAAATAGCAACTTTTAGCATGACAGCACCCCTAATTTTTGAAAGCTTTCTTTTAATGAACTATTTTCTCGCTTTTCGAAAACGCCGTTTTTATTGAGCCACTCAATATAATCTTTAGGTATATCTTTTAGTGGCTTGCCTTGGTATTTCCCAAAAGGCATTTTGTCTTGCGTAGCTTCTTGTAAAAGCTTATAGACTTGTTCTATGGAAAGATCATCAATCATTCGAGAAAAGACCCTATGCAAGATCATTACGTCATCAAGGGCTCTGTGAGCTTGGTTGGCGTCTATTTCATATGCTTCCCTTAAAAATTGAAGCGCGTGTCTGGGAAGATCTGGTCTGTATCTTCTTGCCCATTTAAGTGAGTCTACAAACTTCCAGTTGGGAAAGGAAGTGTTGTGCCTTTTAAATTCAGTTTTTAAAAAATGTATGTCGAAAGCATCATTGTTATGTGCTATTAAAATAACATCCCCATCTAAAAATTCTAAAAGCTCAGGAATAATTTGGTCAAACGTCGGAGCGTCTTTAACCATTTCGTCGGTAATATTGTGAATAGCTGTTGATTCTTCAGGGATTGGTCTTTTGGGGTTTATTAATGTCTGATAACTTTTATCTAAAGTGGCATCATAAGCTGCAAACTCAATGATATGGTCTTTCTCAAACTTTACCCCAGTAGTCTCTGTATCGTAGTAGACTGCTCTATATGCCATTGTTGAAATCCTTTTTTTTGGGAACAATCAAAAATTATTTGGGAATTTTTAGCAATTTCTTTTACTTCAAAAATATGGTAATACAATGTAAGATATCTGTAATATTATTTATTTCTAAGGACAATGAGAAAAGTTTTAAAACTTTGTTTTTTCATAAACTTGACTATATTGCCAGGTTGTTTCCAAGTGTACAATGATGATGAAGATCTTAGAACTGTACCAACAACAAACAATCCTAATATAGTCCCTAATCATTCTACTGCTTTTATGCCCAATACATATTAAAGGCAAGGTGATTGATTTTTTAATTGATAGTCGGTAGAATCAAGCTTGGGGCTGTCTGAATATACATAGGTTAAATATGACTGATACAGAATATCATTTTTACTCCAGCGATCCTAAAAAAGTTATAAAGGAATTAGGCGCTGATATTTTAAAAGAAGATTTAAATAAAATGCTCTTAATCAGAAACTTTGAAGCTAGAGCAGAGTCTGCATACCAGCAGGGGAAAATAGGCGGCTTTTTTCATTCTTATAGTGGTCAGGAAGCTATCCAAACTGCCTGCATAAGAGCCATGGGAGTAAAAAACTGGTACATAGCTACTTATCGTTGCCATGCTCTTGCTCTTCTCTTAGGGGCGGGTACTGATGAGGTAATGGCAGAGTTCTATGGGAAAGTTACAGGTAATGCCATGGGTAGAGGAGGCTCAATGCACCTCTATACCGATCGTTTGCTTGGTGGCTTTGCTATTGTAGGTGGACACACACCTGTGGCTGCTGGTGCTGCGTTTTCATTAGAATACCTTGGAAAAAAGGATGAGGTTGCTCTTTGCTTTTTAGGAGAAGGAGCCGTGGCTCAAGGTGCTTTTCATGAATCCCTGAATATGGCGTCTCTTTGGAATTTACCATGTATTTATGTTATTGAAAACAATCAATGGGGCATGGGAACTGCTGTAAATAGAGCTATCTGCGTACAACCTATAGCTGAAAAAATGGCATCTTCCTACAACATGAAATCATATACATTGGATGGTATGGATTATACAAATACCTATGCAGCTTTTAAGCATATTCATGAAGAGACCCTGCAAACACGAAGACCTGTGTTGGTAGAAGCTGTCACACAAAGATTCAAAGGACATTCTATTTCTGATCCTGGATTTTATAGAACCAAAGAAGAGCTTGAAAAAGCCAAGCAAAGGGATCCAATTATTTTGCTAAAAAACTATCTTATCGAAAGCAATATGCTTACGGAAGATGAGTTTAAAGAAATGAATAAACAAAATATTGAGATAGTAAAAAAATCGATGGAATTTGCAGAGAAAAGCCCTGCTCCTGACCCACTAACCTTAGAGGAGGGAGTTTTTGCCCCCGAAGATGAAAATATAATGGGATACTGATATGAAAGAAGTTGAAATGAGAGAAGCTCTTCGCCAAGCTATAGACGAAGAAATGCAAAGAGATGCAACTGTTTTTATTATGGGGGAAGAGGTAGCAGAATATAATGGTGCTTATAAAGTAACCAAAGGAATGCTTGATAAATGGGGAGCTAAACGAGTTATAGATACTCCTATTGCAGAAAATGGTTTTGCTGGAATAGCAATAGGAGCTGCTATGACAGGATTACGGCCTATTGTTGAATTTATGAGTTGGAACTTTTCTTTTGTCGCAGCTGATCAGATTATTTCTAATGCTTGCAAAATCCACTACATGTCTGGTGGAAGATTTAAAGTTCCTATTGTGTTTAGAGGGCCTAATGGAGCTGCGGCTCAGGTTTCTTGTCAGCATTCTCACTGCGTAGAGGCGATTTATGGAAATCTTCCTGGCTTGATTATAATATCTCCTAGCAATCCTTATGATGCTAAAGGTCTATTAAAATCTGCCATACGTTCTAATAATCCAGTTTTATTTTTAGAAAATGAATTGGATTATGGAGACAAGATGGAAATCCCTGAAAAAGAGTATCTTGTCCCTATAGGGAAAGCTAAAGTTATCAGGGAAGGTAAACATGTAACTTTAGTTTCTTATAGTAGAATGTTGAAGAAGTGTGTGGCTGCAGCTGAAGAGTTGAAGAAGAAAGGAATTGAGGTTGAAGTTATCGATATAAGAACTATTAAACCTCTTGATATTGCAACCATTTGCAAGTCTGTGAAAAAAACTAACCATTGTCTTGTTGTAGAAGAAGGGCATATTTTTTCGGGTATCGCTGCAGAAATTGGATTTCAAATAATAGAACATTGTTTTGATTATTTAGATGCTCCCTTGGTAAGATTATGCCAAAAAGAAACTCCTCTTCCTTATGCAAAAAATATGGAAGCTGAGACAACTCCGACAAAAGAAAGAATTGTAGAAGCATTAACAAAGCTAGTAGGATAAAGTCATGCCATTTACAGTAACAATGCCCAAATTATCACCTACCATGGAAGAAGGTACCATAGCTAAATGGCATGCCAAAGAAGGAGATAAGGTAGAAGCAGGAAGTCTTCTTATTGAAGTTACTACAGATAAAGCTACCGTTGAGTATAATGCTTTAGATGAAGGTTATTTAAGGAAGATCATAGTAGCTGAAGGAGACACAGCAAAAGTCAATCAGCCTATTGCTATTTTCACCGAAACGGCAGATGAGAGCATTGAGGATGTAAAGTTAGAGCCTGAAGAGGAAAAAGAAGAAAAGCCTGAAGTAGAAGAGAAAGGGGCTGAAGAGAAAAAAGAAGAAAAACCTAAGGGAAAAGAACCTGCTAAGCCAGCTATGGCGCAACCTTCATTTGTTCCGTATCCTCCTGTCGAAAATTACGAGTTTAAGCTTCCAAGTGACTTTGCGCAAAGAGTTAAAGCAACTCCTTTAGCCAAAAAGATTGCTAGAGAAAAAAGTTTAGATTTATCAAGTGTTAAAGGAAGTGGTCCTAATGGGCGGATAACCAGTAAGGATTTGGATTTAGCTCAACCACGAAAAAATGCTGGATTTTTACCTAGGAAAAAGCCTTCTACTGCTCCAGGTAGCTATACGGAAGAGCCTTTGACTCCTATGAGAAAAGCAATTGGTACAAGGCTACAGCAGTCTAAAACTTTTATTCCTCATTTTTATGTAGGGCAAGAAGTCAATGTTGATGCTTTAATTAATCTTAGAGAACAGCTAAAAAATTTAGATATAAAAGTTACTTTCAATGATTTTGTGATCAAAGCTGTAGCTCTAGCTCTTAAGGAACACCCTCATGTAAATACTGGCTTCAATTCCGAAAACCAGTCAATTATCCATTTTGAAACTATTGATATTTCCGTTGCTGTCACCATTGAAGGGGGACTTATCACTCCAATTATAAGACACGCTGACTACAAGAACTTAGGCGAAATCTCGCAAGAAGTTAAAAGTCTTGCTAAAAAGGCTAAAGACAATAAGCTACAACCACATGAGTTTCAAGGCGGTTCATTTACTATCTCTAACTTAGGTATGTTTGGCGTCTCAGATTTTGTGGCTGTAATCAATCCGCCTCAGTCAGCCATTCTAGCAATTGGCGGTATCGAGAAGAAGCCAGTAGTCAAAGAAAATCAAATTGTTATTTCAAATACTATGTTTATTACTTTATCTGTAGATCATAGAGTAGTAGATGGAGCAGATGCTGCTCAGTTTATTAAGACAGTGCAAAAATATTTAGAAAATCCAGCAGGTCTAATCTTATAGCCACTTCTTTCTAATGAAGACAAGCACTGAGATTAAAGAAAGAATAATAACAAAGTTTATAATGATCAAAAAGGCGAAAGGATCCTTTTCTAAGGGGAGTTCTACGTTCATTCCATAAACAGATGATATGATAGTTGGGATGGTAAATATAATCGTTATTGCTGTTAGTCGTTTAATCGTCTTGTTTACATCATTTGTAAAAAGAATCTGATAAGAGTCCCTTAAAGATCGAATACTCTTTACGTTCACTCTACATAGATCTTCAGACTGCTTTATTGCGATGGAAAGGTCTTGTAAGAGCTCGTAGTCTTTTTCATACAACTTCACAAATCTTCCACTAGAAATGGCTTCTAACAAGTTCCTCATCGGTACTAGAGAGGTAAGAAATTGATTTAAAATTTCCTCGTTCTTTGTCAAAATGACGATAGCATCACTATCGATATTTACCATTTCTTTTTCTTGTTCTATAACAGCATATCTAACTTTTTTTATATTGGAAGTGTAGTCCTGTGTAATCTTCAGTAAAATGCTGAACAGGAGTTTAGATTTTTGCGTAGTTGCAATAGGCATATTAGACGACAAAATATTATTAATGACATCTGACTTATGCGGGCAAATAGTAACGACAAAAGCGCTTGTTAAAATGATTGTTAAAGTTGAGGTATATAAGCCATGTTCTAACTCAGAAGGGTGGCGAGTAAAAATTAAGATATTTTCCTGGTCTTGCTCAATTCTTGGAATCTCATAAATATCAAGACTGTCTCTTAGATCTTCATAGTCTAGGTTAATGAACTTTTTAACCTGGTTCAAATCTTCTTTTGTGGCATCACTGATATGAATCCAACTTCCAGGCTTAAACTCTTTAATGCTTTTAAAAGATGAGTCACGAATTGATTTAAAGAATACTTCAATCATAGACTAAAACGCCTTGTCAATAATTTTTATAAATACTTTTAAAACTGTAGGATGTAAAGGATTTTTTTATGAATTGGGTGGAGTAAATAGGTCCAATTGTTTTTCTATTACTTCTATCTTTTCTTCTAAGTTTTTTATGTGTTGTACGTATTTTTCTAATTTCCTAATATGAACTTGTTGTCGGTTATATTCATGAATGTTAATAGCAGGACTTCCTCTATATTTACCCGGTTTTTTTAGGGATTTACTTACACCGCCGCGGGTAGCTATCATAACCATGTCAGTTATCTCAACGTGTCCTAAAACACCTACTTGGCCTCCTAGCATAACATGCTTCCCGGTTTTTGCAGAACCTGCAACTCCTGATTGGGCTGAAATAATATTGGATTCTCCAATTTCTGAGTTGTGGGCTATTTGAACTAAATTATCAATTTTAGTTCCCTTTCTAATGATAGTTGCTTTAAACCTAGCTCTATCAACTGTTGAATTTGCTCCAATCTCTACATCATCTTCAATTATGACAATTCCTAATTGCTCTAACTTCATATGATTGCCGGACTTATCGGGTATATAACCAAAGCCACAAGAGCCAATAATGGCTCCAGGCTGTAAAATAACATTATTACCTATCTTGCAAGCTTCTCTAACAACACTATTAGCATAAAAGCAACAGTTATTTCCGACAGTTGTACTACATCCAATATAACAACCAGCACCAACTACAGTGTTATCACCCAATATTACATCTTGGTCTATCACTGCATGTGGTGCAATAGTTACATTATTTCCAATTTTAGCAGTAGGGTGTATTACAGCCGAAGGGTGAATATCCCGAAACCCTAGCTTTTCTTTTTTCAATAAAAGAATTTCAGCAATTTTTTGAAAAGTTGCTGATGGATCCTCGGAAATTAAAAAGTTTTTTCCTTCAACAGCCACTGCATCTGCATTAATGCAAATCACTCCTGCCTTTGACTGCTTCATAGCTTCTTCGTATCTAGGATTTGCCAGGAAAGAAGCCTCTGAAGAGCTAGCAGAATCTAAAGTGTTAACACCAATAATAATATGGTCTTTGTTTCCTAAATAACTAGAATTAGTAAGCTTTGCAAGCTCTTCGATAGTAAAGTTTGTCATATACTACTTTTGATTAGATAAAGATGGGGTCTCGCTGTTTTCAGAAAGTTTTCTTTGTTTTTGATCATTTGCGAAGTCTTTGTCCATCTCTTTAATAACTAAATCAGTTACTTCTAAATCAGGATTAAAATAAAAACAAGCCTCTTTATTCATGACAAAAGCTAAATTTTTTCTTTTAGCTAGCCTTTCAGCAGCTCTTGCTATATTTTGATTCATTTTCTGCATTAATTGATAGTTAGCTTGATTTAAAACTTGGTAAAATTGATTTTGATATCTTGCATAATCTTCTTGTAAAGCTTGGAATTTAGAGCGTAACTCCTCTTCAGCTTTAGGCGATAGGCTGTCCATGTAATCATTGTCTTCAAATTTTCCAGTTATATCCTTCAATTCTTTTTCAGTCTCTTCCATCATAGAAGTCATTTGTTTTCTAATGTACTCAAGATTTTGCTGTTCTTGTTTGCCATACTCTGAATCAGTAATGCATGATGCAAAGTTTACAACAGCAACTTGCTTAGAGGTTTCACCGGAAAATAAAGTACTTGTCAGTCCAATTGATGATACAAGTAAAAATAAAATTTTTTTTGTTTTCATTGATAGCTCCTTTTTAAAATTGTCCACCCATCGAGAAAAAGAACTTTCTTACATCGCTTGATCTCTCAGGATTAATTGGAAATCCCCACCCAAACATAATTGGGGTGCGATTCATTAGTTCTAACCTCACGCCAACACCGTATGCCGCTCGCAGCTTAGCTACAGAAAATCGATCAAAAGATATCGAACCTGCATCAATGAAAGCAAATGCGTCCATAATTTTAAAGACTTCTTGGCAATATTCTGCAGAAAGTAAAGCAGAAGTAATACCACCGAGGGGTTCATTGCTGGCAGCTTGAGGTCCTAAAATATATGGTTTATAGCCTCTTACAGAGTATTCACCACCTAGGAAAAATCTCTCACTAAGTGATAATCTATATTTGCTTTGACTTCCATAAGGATCAATAAACTTGAGGTCTCCTCTGAATTTTAAAGTACCTTTAGACCATAAATACTGATAATATGTGTTGACAAATGATACTTTGTAAAATCTGAAATCACCGCCTAAACCAGCTACTTCCAGTTCGAGATTTGACCTTAGACCTTTTTTGGGTTTGTAAATGCTATTGGTAGAGTCGTAAGATAGGTATGTCGAGGCGGCCGAGATGATGCCATCATTTTTACCAAATAAATCTTTGTTGGGGCGACTATCTTTATCTACTACATCAGCTTCGGCATTTCTAAATCGATATTTAAAGCCTAATGATAAGTAATTAGTCAAAGGGTATGAAGTAAAAACAGAGAATCCAATTGTATCAATATCATAATCTTTAGACTGCAACTGGCTAGATGTTTTAGATAGTTCAAAACCTAGTCTCCAAAGACTGTCTCTTACATAAGGTGTCATCCATGAAATGACGTAGTTATTTTGTCTTTTACCTGGGTTGACTCGAATGTGGGCATATTCTCCTCCACCTCTTAAAGCTGAAGGTCCTTGGGTAAATAAATGAGCAAACCCAGCAATGTTAAAATTTCTTTCTGTGAGCTCAAGTCCTCCGTTAATATTATCAGTAGAGCTGAATCCTAAAAATAAACTTACGTTGCCAGTAGCTGTTTCTTCGACTTCGATATAAACATCTTTGTAGTTGGGGCCTAAACTCAAGTCATCAGTAGAAGCCACTGCATATACGTTTACATTTTTAAAATAACCGATTCCTTGTAGTCGCATCTCAGTTGCTTTAAGTTTCCTAGAGTCAAAAAGCTCTCCAGGGACTAAAAGTGATTCACGTAGTATAACATTGTCATTTGTTTGGGTATTTCCGAAGATCCTAATAAGACCAATTTTATATTGCTTACCTTCTTCTATCTTAAAGGATATGTCATAATAAGGCTCTTGTTCTGAAAGGTGGGTGTCAAAATAAACGTTTGTTTCAATATATCCTTTTTGACCGTATAAATCCTTAATTGACTGAGCTGTTTCCCTTAATTGTTCAGGTGAAAAATTACTGCCGCTGCTGATTAAAATTCTTTTCTGAATTTCTTCATTAGTAAAAATGGTATTGCCTTCAAAGGTTATATCACCAAATTTGTAAAGATCGCCTTTTTCAGTAACAATTTCTATAGTAACTTTTCCAGAAGGATCATCAATGATTTGAATATCAACTTGAGCATCTGCATAACCTTTATTATGTAAATAGTTTAAAATGCTCATTTTATCTTGATCCAATACTTCCTCACGGTAAGTTCCAGTCCCAGTTAGCCAACTACTCAAAAAATTAAACTTTTTAGTGTAGATTTGTTCTCGAATTTCGCTTTTCTCTTTGCTGGAAAATCCTTTCAGGGAAACGTTTTTAATTTTCCCAGATCTTCCTTCGTCTATTGTAATATTAATATCAATTTGATTTGTGTTTGCAATCGGCTCGATGGTATAGCTTAGTTGGGATTCGAAATACCCTTTTTTGACATAGTATTCTTTAACTTTGTTGAATTTTTTATTAAATTCTTCTCTGTTAAAGACCGAAAGGGGTTTGGTGTCTAGTTCTTTCTGTAGTTTTTTTGTTTTGATTTGCTCATTTCCTTGCCATTGAATGCTATGAATAATTGGTCTTGGCCATAGAAGCAGCTTTATATAGATCTGGTCGTTGTCTACCTTAATATATGGTTCAATGCGATCATATTCATCCGACAACATTTTTAGATCTTGGTCAAAATTTAGTTGTGAGAATGGTTCATTCTTTCTAGTTTTAAGACGAGTAAGAATGGTGCGAGTATCATAGATCGCATCAGGATCAGAGTACTCAACTGTTACATCAATATTTGCTACATTCTTTCCTTCAAATGTTTCTATTGCAAAAAGGTTGCTTGATGCTAGGACAATCAGTAATAGGAGAATTTTATGTCTTATGTGCATAGATTAAAAATTATGTGCTTTGGAGTTTATTAAGATAACAGTTCCTATTTAACAAGGTTATGGTAAGGATCGGATTATATGTGAAGGTAAAAAATAAATGCAACAAAGCTAAAAACTTTGTCTTCCTATTAGCGCTTGAGTTAGGGTTCCTTCATCAATAAACTCAAGACTACTTCCAATTGGAACTCCAAAGGCTAGCCTAGAAATTTTTATTTCTAAATCTTTAAGTTGTTCTTTTAAAAATAGTGAAGTGGCGTCGCCACTTAAAGTAGCGTCTAACGCGAGAAGAACTTCTTTTGTTTTAGAGTTCAAGATGAGTTGCTTTAAGTTGTCGATTTCGTTTGGATCAGGGTATTTATCTTCGATAGGAGATAAAGTGTGTGTAAATACGTAGTAAAGCCCTTTGTAGCTGTTGGTTTGTTCTATAGCAAAAACATCTTTTGGGTTTGATATAACGCACAAAACCGATGAATCCCTAGCTGGGTTTTTGCAAAAAAAACATTTGTCAGCATCTTTTAAACATCGGCATGTGGAGCAATTTTTAATATTTTGTAAATTTTTTAATTGATCTGAAAATTGACTTAGTTCGTTGCTTGTCCACTGTAGTAGGTGAAAAGCGAATCTCTCGGCACTTTTAGTTCCAATGCCGGGTAATTTTTTAAAGTGTTGTATAATTTTTTGAATGTCTATCGGAAGCTTCAATTTTTCCTCGCTTAACGTTAACTAAAAGTTTTATTGTCACATGAAAATCACTTTTAATTAACTCACATTTAAGATAAAATAGCTAGCGCACGATAATTAATCGTAAAATATAAGGAAATACATTTGAAAGCAAAAATTATTGGAACTGGGTCTTATTTGCCAAAAAAAATTTTGAGCAACCTAGATCTTGAAAGGATGGTAGAAACGTCTGACGAGTGGATTGTCTCAAGAACTGGCATGAAGGAAAGAAGGATAGCTGCTGACAACGAATATCCCTCTACTATGGGTGCGGAAGCTTGTAAATTGGCTATGATGGATGCAAAGGTTACTCCTGAAGAAATTGATTTCATTATTGTTGCTACTTTAACTCCAGATTATATTTTCCCAAGCACGGCCTGCTTGATTCAAGAATCTCTCGGTTTAAAGAATGCAGCAGCCATTGATATTCAGGCTGCGTGCACAGGTTATTTGTATGCACTTTCAGTTGCTAAATCTTTTATTGAATCTGGCGTTTATAAAAATATTTTAATTGTAGCCTCAGAAAAACTATCTTCTATAGTTGATTATGAAGACCGCTCAACTTGTGTTCTTTTTGGCGATGGTGCTTCAGCTGCAGTGGTTAGTAAAAATGGACCTGGCCTTTCAGTAGAAAGCATTTGTCTAGGTGCTGATGGAGAGCAAGCTGAATTGTTAATGCTGCCTGGCGGAGGAAGTAGGAATCCTGCTACACAAAAGACTGTTGATGAAAAGCTTCACTATATAAAAATGGCTGGAAATGAAGTATTTAAGCATGCTGTAAGGCGCATGGAAGCTGCATCAAAGCAATGTCTAGATCAAGTGCAAGTAAAAGAAGAAGAAGTCAGTTGGTTAGTTCCTCATCAGGCTAATAAAAGAATTATAGAAGCTATAGCGAAAAGGTTTACTCACTTACCTAATGATAAAATATTTATAACAGTGGATCGTTATGGCAATACTTCGGCTTCATCTATTGGAATTGCTTTGGATGAGCTTATGAAAACAAATACTGTAAAAGAAGGGGAGAACCTCTTACTTACCGCTTTTGGTTCGGGGTTTACTTGGGGAGCTTCTCTTTTAAAGTTTACAAGGAATGCATAATATGAAAAAATTTGCTTTTTTATTTCCGGGTCAAGGAGCTCAATACAGCTCAATGGGAAAGGATTTTTTTGATACCTTTGCTATAGCCCGACATACTTTCGAAGAAGCTGAAGATATTCTTGCTTTTAAAATATCAGACATAATTTTTAATGGCAGTGAAGAAGAGCTAAAACAAACCAAACATAGTCAACTCGCTATTTTTGTTAATAGTGTCGCAATTCTTAAAACTATAAATCAGCAACTTCCTGAGTTAGTACCATATGTATGTGCAGGTCTTAGTCTTGGAGAGTACACAGCATTATACGCCTCTCAAAAAATTGACTTTGCTTCAGCTTTAAGACTTGTTAGAGATCGTGCATATTTTATGAATGACGCATGTGAAAAGTCTTCAGGAAAAATGGCGGCTGTAATGGGTATAACAGCAAAGGAATTAGAAGAGCTTCTTTCTCCTTTAGCAAACAGTCATCAAGTATGGGTTGCTAATTATAATTGCCCAGGACAGACGGTTATTTCCGGTACGCAAAGTGGCGTTGAATATGCCACTGAATTTTTAAAGAAAAATGGTGCTAAAAGGGTCATACCACTACAGGTTCATGGTGCTTTTCATAGTGGATTAATGATGTCAGCTCAAGAAAAACTAGCTCCTAAAATCAACAAGGTTTCTTTAGAAGAAAGCTCCATCAAAATTGTAATGAATACACCAGGAGACTTTGTTGAATCTGAAGATGAAATTAGAAACTATTTAATAAAACAAGTTACTTCTTCAGTTCGATGGGAGCAATCTGTTAATGCAATGGAATTGCATGACATTGACTCTTACATAGAAATAGGATGTGGCAAAACTCTTGCAAACATGAATAAAAAAATTGGCACTAAAGCACCTACAAAATCTATTGATAAAGTTATTGATTTAGATGTTTTAATCAATGATTTAGAAGAAGTTGGATGTTCAATTTAAGAGAGAGAAATACATGTTAAAAGGTAAAAAAGCCGTCATAACTGGCGGAACTTCAGGTATTGGAAAAGAAATAGCCAATGTATTTGCAGCGCAAGGTGCTGATGTAATTGTATTTGGAACGAATGCTCAAAGAGCACAGCAAATAATACAAGAACTGAAACAGTTATACCCTTCTCAGGAATTTTCTTATGAGCTTTTAGATGTTTCTAAAATTAATGAAGTAGAGAAAGCTTTAAATAATATACTGGAAAAATGGAAATCTATAGATGTCTTAGTAAATAATGCAGGTATTACTAAAGACAACTTATTAGTTAGAATGAAAGAAGATGAGTGGGATCAAGTTATCAGTGTAAATTTAAAGTCTGTTTATAATACTTGCCGAGCCCTTGCTCGTTCTATGATGAAGGCTAAAGCCGGGACAATTATAAATATTACTTCAGTAATAGGCTTGACAGGAAATGCAGGACAGGTTAATTATGCTGCTTCCAAGTCAGGTATGATCGGCTTTACTAAGTCTTTGGCAAAAGAGCTTGCTAGTAGAGGTGTTCGCGTAAATTGCATTGCACCGGGCTATATTGATACCCCAATGACAAATGGATTACCTGAGAAAGTTAAAGAGAGCATTTTACATTCTATTCCTATGAATAGAATGGGTGAGCCAAAAGAAATTGCTAATGCTGCCTTATTTTTGGCCAGTGATTTATCAAAGTATATAACAGGTCAAGTTCTCACCGTTGACGGTGGAATGGTGATGTAAAAAAAATATTTTAAACTCTAACCAAGGAAAGTACATGTCGGTAGATCAAGAAGTAGTTGATATTATCGTAGAACAACTTGGTGTCGATGCTGAAGAAGTAACAGCAGAAAAGTCTTTTGTAGAAGATCTTAATGCTGATTCTTTAGATCTTACTGAACTCATTATGACTTTTGAAGAAAGGTTTGGATTTGAGATTTCAGAAGAAGATGCCGAGAAACTGAAAACTGTTGGTGATGTTGTTCAATACATCGAAGCTAGAAAAGCAGCCAATGCCTAAAAATTAACTGCTTATCCTATTAAAGGATAAGCAGTTGATCCATAATCATATCGATACAAGAATTACTTACTTCTTTAAATATAGGATCAGTATATTGATCAGGCAAGTAAGGTGTATCTGTATTGTCAATAATCATCGCTAAAAACTTTTTAGCTGTATCTTTCTTCTCTACAAGGCTTAAGCTATCAAACTGGTTGGCAAATAAAATAGATACTCTAGTAACTGTTATTAAATCTTTCCAGTGAAAACCATTTTCAAAGGTTTCATATACTTCGCTTGCGTATTCTTCAAAAATCTCATCCGAAGGCTTATTTTTTTGTTTTACGGAAGGTAAAAAGTCTTCAAGTGATTCAGGTACAATTAAGTCTACGAAGGGAATCGCCATTTTCTTGAAAAGCGGATCGGAAAAACTATCAGGGAGGTATGGGGTATTAGTTTTATCTATGACTTCGTACAAGATGTGGACAACTGAGTCTCTTTTCTCTTCTAATCCTAAGTTAGGAAAATCTTCTAAGTAGTGAAGAGATAGTTTCATGATTACTGGTAAGTCTCTCCATTGCAGTCCATCACTAAAAATAGATAGAATTTTATCAACATATTGGCTGAGATCACGGTCACTTGGCCTAATAGTTGCGTGATATCGATGAGATGCTGGGTTGATATAATGTACTTCTTGACATGCTTCTTGAGCAAAACCATCGTAGTCTAGTGCCATACTTACCTCATAAGTTTTTTGAGTAAAGAAGACGTTAATGTTTTCTTTAATTATTATAAAGAAATTATAAACAGTAAGGAGTGAATTTTTTAGTACAAAAAATACTCTCAAAAGTTTTCCTTTATCAAGAAGTCTTGAAAAAGTGGTAAAAAATATATTTAATAGGTTATGTTTTTTTTTATTAATTTATTGAAATTATAATTTATGGATTTAACCCAGTATGAAATTGGCTTTGTTGGATTTGGTCATTTAGGGTCAACATTATTTGATCGATTTATAGCAACACGGCTAATTAGAAATGAGCAATGCAGGTTTGTTCGTCAAAATATAAAAAAACAGCATGAAACAAGTACCAAGTTCTCGATTTTGCCATCTACAGTTCATAAAATTTTTCAAAGGTCAGATATTATCTTACTTTGTCTCCCACCTCAAAATATTGCAGAAATCATGCAAGATGCGCATGGATGTGATCTTGAGAATAAGCTTATCATTTCTACTTTAGCGGGTGTGAAATTACAATATTTTGAAAAAAGTCTATTAGGAAAAACCCAGCTAATGAGAGTCATGCCAAATGTCCCTTCTTTAATAGGCGAGGGGATTACAGCTGTAAGTTATAATGATTACATAACTGCTGATAATAAGGCTTTAGGGCTGCTGTTAATGACAGCTCTTGGTATTGTCATTGAGATTGAAGAAAAGTATATGGATGCTGCCTGTGGTATATGTGGAAGTGGTCCTGCTTTTGTTTTTAAGCTTATTCAAGCAACAATTGAAAAGGCTCAAGAAGAAGGAGTGCCTCAAGATATTGCTCTTAAGATGGCATCTCAAATGTTTGCCGGAGCTGGAAAATTAGCTTTAAAAGAAAAAAGTTTAGATGCCCTCCTTTCTTCTATTCAATCCCCAAGAGGTACTACTCAGGCTGGAGTAAAAAAATTTGAGACTTTGGATGTTTCTGCAAGCTTTAAAAAAGTTCTTTCAGCGTCAATTGATAGATCTAAGGAGATATCTGCAGCTGTCAAGTAGCTCCTTCTTGTGAAAAACCTGTAAATAGTAGTAAAAATGATGGGTTAATGTGAAACAATTGAGGCTAAATGGAAAAAAGAAAAGTTGTGATTATTGGTTCAGGACCCGCAGGTTATACAGCAGCAATTTATGCGGCTAGAGCAAACTTAAGTCCCTTGTTGTATGAAGGATTCATGTCAGGCCCTGCAGGAGGTCAATTAATGACTACTACAGAAGTAGAAAATTACCCGGGTTTTCCAGAAGGGATCTTAGGTCCAAATATGATGGAAAGCTTCAAAAAACAAGCTATGCGGTTCAAAACAGACATACTTACTGAAGACGTTAAGTCTGTGGACTTATCTTCTTATCCTTTTACCGTAGTAGGTTCAAAAACGTCTGTAAAAGCAAACTCTTTAATTATTTCGACTGGAGCTACAGCTAAACGATTAGACATTCCGGGAGCAAGAGATGGAGAGTTTTGGCAAAAAGGAGTGACTGCATGTGCTATCTGTGATGGGGCTTCTCCGATTTTTAGAGATAAACATTTGTTTGTAATAGGGGGAGGAGATAGCGCCGTTGAAGAGGCAGTCTTTTTAACAAAGTATGCAAGTAAAGTATTCTTGGTGCATAGAAGGGATGAGCTTCGTGCTTCTAAAATCATGGCGCAAAGAGCTATGAATCATCCTAAGGTAGAGGTTCTATGGAATAAAAGAGTCGTTGAAGTTTTTGGAGATAATATTGTAAGAGGAGTAGTATTGCAAGACACTGTAACAAATAAAGAGCAAAAATACGAAGCCGGTGGCCTCTTTTTTGCTATTGGACATTTACCAAATACAGATTTTTTAAAAGGACAGCTTGCAACTGATGAAAAAGGCTATTTAAAAGTAGATAAAGGATCTTCTCGGACAAATATAGAAGGAGTATTTGCCGCAGGTGATGTACAAGATTCCATTTACAGGCAAGCGGTAACAGCTGCTGGATCGGGGTGTATGGCTGCATTAGATGCGGAAAGATGGCTCTCAGAAAAGGGATATATTGATTAATGTTTTTTAGAGGATCAATTTTTTTTCTTCTATTAATCCATTTATCTTTATCAGGCTTAGAAAGGCAGCCCTGGTTTGGAGATGTTTTTGAGTTCCATTTCTTGTCTGGTTATACATACTCTAGATTTAGAAAAGTGGAGGGGGCTATAGATCAATTGACACGTGCTTCCAATGACCATTTACTTTTTGCAGATCTTGAATTGTCACCCTCTCCTCATTTGAGCATTGATAGTGAAATTGAGTTTACTGACACTCCTCGTCAGTCATTTAGTTTTAGATCCTATGCACTGCAGGGGAGGTATTTGTGGCTAGATGATATAGTGGGAGACCCTATTACTTTAGCTACAGGTTTAAATGGCAGATTTACCTCTTCTCGATCCTTAAAAGATGTAAGTTCGCCTTATCATGGGAATGTTGACTTTGAAGCTAATGTAGCAATAGGAAAAGAGTTTGATCAAGGAGGCTATTGGCGGTTTAGGATCTGGGGAATGGGAGTAATAGGTCTTGCCAATAAAGGATCTCCGTGGTTTGAAGGGCTATTAGCAATTGAGGGAAACTATGACGATGACCATAAGTGGGGACTTTTCTTGGATGGAGGGCATGGTTATGGGAGGAAGACTCAAATAGATATTTCTAATTTTTATGGATACGGCCGAGTTAGATATAAGTATATTGATATTACTGGAAGATATGGCGTCCGTTTAGGAGTTTGGGGTACTTTGCGCTTTGAATACACGAGAAGGCTTCTAGCAAAGCTTTATCCTGAAAAAGTAAACTTTTTCACAGTTAGTTACTTATTACCTTTTTCTTTTTAAGAAATTCTTAGTGCAAATGCTACTGCATATTTTTCACAATGGCTAATGGTAATAAGGACATTTACATTTTTCATTTCAGCTAATATTTTTTCCTGGAAAAATACCTCAGGTTTGCCATTTGAAGTATTTAATATTTTAAAATCATTCCACTGCAGTTTTTTACCAAAACCTGTTCCAAGCGCTTTTGCTACAGCCTCTTTAGCTGCAAATCTTCCGGCAACACGAATTTCAGGATATTTGTGTTCAAAGCAATACTTTATTTCATCAGGTGAGAAAAGACGAGTTAAAAAATGATCACCATGGTTGTCGATACTTTTCTTTATCCTATCAACTTCAATGATATCACTTCCAATGCCTAATATGTTATTCATGTAGTTCTTTGTTCGAGAGATATTGATTCATTAGAATAAGAGGTTTCTTGATTATTTTCTATGGTATTACAGAAAATCATTCTTCCAGAGGAAGTATGCTTTACTGATAATACAGTAACATAAATCGATTGGCCTATGAAATCACCACCACCATTCACTACGACCATTGTACCATCATCAAGGTAGCCAACGCCTTGCCTACTTTCTTTTCCGTACCTTTGAATTTTAATTAATAGTCTTTCACCTGTCTGCATTAAAGGTTTAAGTGCATTGGAAAGAGAGTGTATATTAATGATTTTTATCCCTTCTATTTCAGAGCTTTGAATCCTACTCATATCAGCAGTTAAAATATTAGCATCAATAAGTCTAGCAGAACGGATCATCTTTTCACTTACATCTTCAATATCTGAAAATTCTGAGTCAGTAAGTCGAATATTTAAATTAGGAGAAGACTCTAATTTTTTATAGACATCAAGAGAGCGCTTGGCTTTTGTATTTAATGGTTCGTCAGATGACTCCATTTTTGCTTTGATGTCATTTAAAACAAACCGGGGAATTACAAGGTGGCCATCTACAAGGCCAGTAGCTGCTAAATCGATAATTCTAGGGTCTGATAAAACAGAAGCATCTAATAAAAGGTCTCTTTTTTTATCTGCTTTTTGAAGGAAGCGAACAAATGGAATACTGAAACTTATCTCATTTGCATTTTTTATAGTGAAAGTTACTCCAAAGTAAATAGAGATCAGCATTAGAGAAGAATTAATTAAATGAAGGAGAAAGGCTGGCTCTTCATAGGGTGCTAAAAAATTAACAGCGTTTGTAAGGGTTTTGCCGAGTAAAAATCCTACAAAAACACCTAGTACAGTTGCATTAAAAGAATGTAAATTTATAGTTTTTAAAGCTTTTTCAAAAAAATAACTCAGAGCAACTAAAGCTGAACCTGTAACTAACGCAATAAAAAGACTATTGCTCAAAGAATTTTTTGTGAAATCCGTGGAAATTAATAATGGAATACTAAAAAATAAAAAAATTAAGGTCAATTTAGCGCTTTTTAATTTGGTTTTCATGCGAGTGTTCTCCCGGAAGCTTTGTTTTTAAGATTTGGATTTTAGACATGGTTAATTTTTTTGTCGACATATGATAAAAACATTTTTTAATGATTAATTATTAGGTAAATAATGAAACATTGGTTTTATGTAAATTTAACAGGAATGATTTGGCTAACTGGTGGAATGAATCTTGTTATTAAAGGAACTAGATTGATCACAGAAAATCATTTTAACATACCTTTTCTTGTATCTTTATTTTCGTTAGCAATCTTGATAGGAACTTTTAAAAATGTGTTTATTTTTAAAAAGGTGGTTAAACGAGTAGTAGATAGGATTGCAAGCCTTAAAATGCCTATTTCTATATTTAAAATTTATGACAGCCGTTTTTATATTCTTATCGTATTAATGATTACAGTAAGTGTTTTGCTAAATGCACTAAGAGTGCCTTCAGTCATTAGGGGATTTGTTGATTTTGCTATTGGTTTTGGTTTAATACAAGGGGCTTTTAGATATTTTAAATTTGCATTAGCTTTGAAAAAAGCTTCTTATTTTTGATAGCTTTTCGATCCATGCTGGATTTGATAGGCTCGGTATATTTGTTCTATTAGAATAAGCCGTGTAATTTGATGGGTAAAAGTTAGTTTGGAAAGGCTAATTTTAAAAAATGATTTTTCTAAAATCTTTTTTGGGATTCCATCTGAAGAGCCGATAACGAAATTTAACCGTGAATGGTTTTCTTCAAACATTTTAAATATTTGTTTGCTAAATGAGATGCTTTCAAATTCTTTTCCCATAGGATCTAGAGCAATAAAAGGCATTTTTTCAGTGTAATCAGAAAGAGATAAGTTATTTTTTAAAAAAACCCATTCAAATTGAATAGTATTGGACAATCTCTTTTCATATTCATTAATTGCCTCTATTAGCCATTTTTCTTTATTTTTCCCAATTGATATAATTTTGACTTTTAACATGTTAATATGCTTTTCTTATTTTTGTTTTAAGGAGTCCTTATGATTGGCTGGATTTACTGGAACCCATCTAGATGGTTATTTACCCTTCCTATTGTTGATATTCCTATACCAATTTATGGCCTACTATTTGCGAGTGGTTTTTTCTTAGGATATTATATTTTTTCTTCCTTAATAAAAAAAATGTTAAAAATATTTCCTGAATATAGCGAAACAGATATTTTATCTTATGAAGCTTTAAGTACTAAGCTAAAATCAACTACGGATAACAAGTTCCAGCTTCTCCAAGCCTTAAATGAAAAACTTTTATTGGATCCTTATAAAAAAAGACTTGAATGGGATCAAAAGCTAGCGGGAATTGTTTTACCTTTAAAGAAAAAGGTTTACTTCATTGTAGATAAAGCGTTGCTCTTCATGGTTATTTCAACTGTAATTGGGGCTAGAGTGGGGCATTTTTTATTTTATGAAAAGCCTTCAGAGTATTTACAGAATCCTTTAGAAATTCTGAAAATTTGGGAAGGAGGACTTGCCAGCCATGGTGCAGCTATTAGCATTATTCTAGCTATGGTGCTTTTATCTCAAAAAATGAAAAAAATATTTCCCCCATTAAATTGGATAAAACTTTTAGACTTTGTTTCTATCCCTGCGGCTCTTGGAGGTTGTTTTATTAGAATTGGGAATTTTTTCAATCAAGAAATTCTAGGTCGTCCTACTCAAATGTTTTGGGGGGTAGTTTTTGGTAATCCCATGGGAGCTACAAACGGAATGATTCCAAGACACCCAGTACAACTGTACGAAGCCGGGTTTTATTTGCTAACGTTTATTGTCTTATGGACAGTAGCAAAGAAAAAGCAGTTTTTTCTTTCCAATGGTAAAATCTTTAGTTTGTTTTTAATTTTGGTCTTTTCATTTCGGTTTTTAATAGAATTTTTTAAAGAGCATCAAAGTATGCTTTTATCTTCTCAACCCTTTATTAATATGGGTCAATATTTAAGCATCCCTCTGATTATTGCGGGGGTTATATTATTTAGAACCAAGAAGCCTCTTGGAAGCCAGTCATATCAATAAAAAAAATTATATAGTTTCTAATCTACTTAAAGATTTTTTTTCATCCCTTGATGATTAAATTTCTATAGGTAATAATTTACCCTTACAATGACACGGAGGTTACTGTGAATTTTTTACAACTTGCAGGGCATTTAGGTGCTGATCCTGAAGTGCGTTATACTTCTTCAGGAAAAAAAGTAACATCTCTTAGATTAGCCACTAAACATAGAAGAGGGGGTAATGAAGAAACCATTTGGTGGAGAGTTACTGTATGGGGTGAACAATTTGATAAAATGATGCCCTATCTAAAAAAAGGAAGTCCTATTATTGCTATGGGTGAGATCAATAAGCCGGAGATATACACTGATAAGAACGGTCAACCGCAGGTTGCTATGGGGCTTACAGCAAGCAATCTTTTATTCAGTCCTTTTGGGAAAAGCGATAAAAATGCAGAAGCTCAACCAATGAAACAGCCAAGTCCAGCAGCCGCATCAAGGTCTTCTGAAAATGATTTAGAAGCAGCCTTTAATACTGCAAATACAGCTCAACCAAATATGGGTGATTTTACAGATGACGAAGTGCCATTTTAATTTTCAAAATGCTGCAAGTTTTGCAGCTAGAGATAAAGCAGATGGGCTAATCTTGCCTTTTTGGAAGAAAGACAAGTCAGCTGTTCCCGCTTTTAAAAAACTTGGAGAAATACCTCAAGTAGACACTGCTATCAAAGTAGGTGATTTTGATGGCCATAAGGGCGAAATTTTCTTTATTTATCCAGAGAAAGAAAAAGAACGAAGAATTATTTTGCTAGGTCTTGGCAAAAAAGAAAGTTGCACGACTTTCTTGTTAAGAGAAGCTTTTCATTCTCTTATGAAAGAATGCCATACTAAAAAAATACAAAGCCTTAATCTTGTGTTACCTGAAATTGCTATAAAAGATGAAAAACTTGTTAAAGCTATTTCAGAAACTTTAGTACTTAGCAACTACCAATTTACTGAGCTTAAACATGATGGCTTAAAAAAGCATCCTGTTAATTTTTTGGAATCAGCCCAATTTATAGGAATATCAGATAAGCTACTTAAAATTGCCAACCAGGCAATAGAAGTGGCTAAAGGGGTATATCTTACCCGTGATCTTGTAAATCGAAATGCTGATGACGTTACTCCAGAAAAATTAGCTGACACAGCTAAAGCCTTAGAAAAAGTATCTTCTAAAATTAAAGTCACAGTTTTTGATAAAAAAAGAATTGAAAAAGAAGAAATGGGATTGTTGCTAGCTGTTAATCGAGGTTCAAATTTAGAACCCAGATTTATCATTGCAACTTACAATGGAGATCCTAAGTCAAAAGATCACTTTGCCCTTGTTGGTAAGGGGATTACCTATGACACAGGGGGACTAAGCCTTAAGCCTACCAATTTTATGTTAGATATGAAATCAGACATGGCAGGGTCGGCAACCGTTTTAGGAACTTTGTATGCGGCGGCTAGTTTGAATTTAAAAGTCAATCTTACAGCCGTTATTGCTAGCTCCGAGAATTCCATTGGATCAAAAAGTTATAAAATTGGTGATGTTTACCAAGGTTATAGCGGCAAAACAGTTGAGATTACAAATACAGATGCAGAAGGCAGGTTAGCTCTAGCCGATGCTCTTTCCTATACTGTAAAAAAATTAAAGCCTACAGCAATGATCAACCTAGCTACTTTAACAGGAGCTGTTGTAGTAGCCTTAGGAGATGAGATTTGTGGCTATTTTGCTAACAATGACAAGTTAGCTGAGCAGATAGAAAAAAGTGCAAAGGACACGGATGAGCTTATTTGGAGATTGCCGCTGCAGCAAAGTTATTTGAAAATGTTGGACTCTAAAGTAGCTGACATTAAAAATTCTGCAGGCAGAGAGGCTGGATCTATTCAAGCTGCGCTATTTTTAGAGCAATTTGTTGAAAAAGTACCATGGGCACATATGGATATAGCGGGCACTGCTTATTGGGAAAAATCTAAAAGCTACCACCCTTACTTTTCTACTGGGTACGGAGTTCGCATGCTTCTCGACCTTTTGGAAAACTTTCATAATCTTAAAAAGTTATGATAAAAGAAGTTTTAGACAATAAAGTAAGCCTTCTTCAATTCCTGAAGAAGGCCTATCCACTATCTCTTTCGAATAAAACAATTAAACAAGCTCTAGAAAAGGGTTGTTGTACAGTTAATGGTAAAATTGAACGCTTTGCTTCGATTAAACTTTTTGCGCAAGATGTAGTTTCTTTTAAGTACAACCCTTCTGTAAATAAAAAAGCAAAAAAGCCTACAGTCCTTTTTGAAGATGAATACTTTTATGTCATTGACAAGCCAGTTGATTTACTCAGTTCTCAAAAAAGTATGCAAGATTTTTTCCCAGGCAGCTATTTAGTACATAGATTAGACAAACCCACAACAGGTTGTATGATAATTGCTAAAAGCTTAACTGTTCAAAAGAAATTTATTGATTTATTTAAAAATAAAAAAATTAAAAAAACATATTATGCATGTGTAGATAAGAAAGTTAAAGGCGATAAAGGAGTTATTAAATCTTACTTATATAGAAAGGGCTATTTTCAAGGACAAACTATTTGGGCATCTAACCCACAAGGTAAGGGTTTATATGCTGAAACTCACTGGGAAAAAATAGCTGTAAAAGAAGACTACTCTATAATCAAGTGCACCCCTATAACAGGAAGAACTCACCAGTTGAGGGTCCACATGAAAGAAATGGGACATCCCATATTAAAGGATGCTCAATATTGTAGATCGTTTTTTTCTAAGCTAAGCACAAATAGATTGCTTTTACACGCCGCAGAGATTTCTTTTGAGCATCCCTTTACAAATAGTATGCTAACAGTTTCTTCGACTCCAACTTTTACTCAATAAGCTTAAATACGTGAAAAAAATTGTCATTGTAAAAACTTCTTCTTTAGGAGATGTAGTTCAAAGCTTTCCTGTAATACCTTATTTAAAAAATATTTTCCCCAACTCTAGTATATCATGGGTGGTAACTTCACGATTATCCTCTATTATTAACTCCCATCCACTTATAGATCATACAATAGAACTTTCTTACCAGGGGTTAAAATCTCTGCGAAAAAAGAAGTTTGACTATCTTTTTGACCTACAAGGAAATACAAAGTCCGCTCTAGTGACTTTACTTGCAAAAGCAAGCGTTAAAGTAGGATATGGCAAAAGGTCTGTTCGCGAATGGCCAAACTTACTTGTAACAGATGTCAAGATAGATATTTCTAAAAAGCAAAACATTTCAAACTTTTATGTAAGCTTAGTCCGTGAGTTTTTTAAGAGGTCATCTTCTTATGTAACAGATTCTAAAGTACTTCTACCAATTTCTAAAAAACAAAAAGAAGAAATTCATTCACTTGTGAAAAATGGATCACCATTAAATGTTATGGTCTGCCCACATTCTAAGTGGAAAAACAAAAAGCTGTCTTTTCAGACTTTATCTGAATTCTTAAGTAGACTATCAGAAAAATATCAACCTACTTTTTTTCTCATGTCTGGAAGCTCTCAAGAGGCCTTAGAAAATAAAAAACTAGGATCAGAACTTAAGAGTCCTGTGAAGTATTTAGATAAGCTACCTATAGAAGTATGGCATAATTTTATGAATGAAATGGATTTAGTCATTGCGATGGATTCTTCAGGATTGCATTTGAGCGCAACCACAAGCTGTCCCACCTATAGTGTTTTTGGGCCAACTAAAGCCTCAGTCTTTAAACCATTTGGTGATATGCACGGTGCTTTTGAAGGTGTTTGTCCTTTTAATGCTAATTTCAATAAACAATGCCCCAAATTAAGAACTTGTAAAACAGGGGGGTGTATAAAGGATATAGATCCTTTAGCTCTTTGGCAGCATTTTGAAAATTGGATAGATCAACAAAACATTTTCTAAGTACCTTTATAGGTAAAATAAAAATCCTTGTGAAAAAAATAAATAAGCAATACATGTAGTAATTAAGAAAAGATATAAGCATTTCTCGTAGATGCTTGTCTTGAAATAGGGGGGAGGAAAAATGAAAAAAATGGTTTACTTTATGTTAGCCACACTATTTGTGTTCGGCTTAACTTCTTGCGACGATCAAGGCAGAAAATGCAATGATCCAAAAAAATGTCCAGATAGATGTAATAAGGAACGCCACGAAAGAAGGTGGTAAGCTGTAGTAATTTCTTTTGCGCCTTAAGTTAGCTTGAGGCGCTGAGAGTTTCATTTACTCTTAGTTTATCTATAGCTTCTATAGTTTTTACTGTATCAGAATAAATGTCAGATTTTTGTTGTACTTCATGTAATGTAAGCCATTGAAAGGCTTCACTATGCATAAAAGGGTTGCCCAAGGGTCTTGCAAGATAAATTAAATCCATATGCTGGTGAGGATTGGAGCCGTTGATGTTTTCTAGAAGACAAAGAAAAGGCCTCTCAAAACTGGCTGCATTGTCGTTGTCAATCCAAAGATTTTCCTGGGAGATAATTTCGATATTTAAGCCAGTTTCTTCTAAAACTTCTCTTTTAACAGCTTCTATAGGAGTTTCATTGGCTTCAATATGTCCACCAGGTGGCAGCCATTTCCCAATTTTTTGATGTAGATGTAATAGAAACTTATTTTCGTATAGTACGTAAGCTGTCGCTGTAAAATGCTTTTCCATAAGTTTTATGAGTTGAGTTCGTTAGCAATAATAAGGAAAAGATTATTGATCATTGCTTTATAATTGTCATTATCGGAAATAAAAGAAAATGCACTTTCTATACGGTTGTTGACCCTAGGAGCAGCAAGTCCATTGGCCCATTGGTTTGAAGGGAGTAAACTGAGAACACCTTGTACTGGATTGCGTTCAAATAATCCCCAAGCAGTAAAATAAGGTAAGTTAGTTGGTAGTTCAGGTAGCTTTTGCCATAGAGGGTTTAAGAAGGGGGTAGATAGTAAATTTTTAAAGACAGAAGTTGCTTTTTTTGCTGTTTGAGCAACTTGCACCGGGGCGGTTGCAAGTAAGCTTGCAGAAAAAGAGCCTGCATATGGGTTCAAGAAATATAAAAGGGGCAATGAAACAGCTTTATAATGCATTGAATAAATCGAATCTTCTTTTAGCAATCTTGTTGCAGTTTCAGTAGAAGCCAACAAATCAATAGCCGCCTTTACATTATGATCTAGAAGGCGTTTCTTCTGAGCTTTATTTTTATTGATCGAAGCTAGGTCCTTTTCTATTAGGGTTGTTAAATCCTTAGTAATGCTATTTTGAGCCGCAAGTTCTTGATTTTGCTTAACCTTAATTTCCTCTGTAATTGTTCTTAAAGTGGATAAAAGTTCATCTCTAGCTGCGGGTAGATTTGCTACTCTATTAGGAGAGTTAACTAGTTCAGTAAATTTATCCAAAGCTTTGCCTACCGCCTTGCTGTAGTTCTTTTGATCAAGAGATGATTGGAAGCTAAAAGATTGGATGATGTTTTTTTTCACTTTTGAGATGAAGATAAGATCTCTAGGAGAATTTTTTATATGATTACTTAAAGTTGCAATTAATGAGTTTTGAGCATTAAAGATCTTATTGTCTGCATACTGGAGAATACTGCTAAGTCTATGGTAGTTCTCAAAATGACTTAATCTTTTGAAATTAAGATCAGACAGACTCTTATATAAATTCTCTTGTAGAATATTTTTTTTGTTTAATAAAGTAAGTTGAAATCGATCAATATTATTCAGAGTTTTTTCTAGCTCATCTAAATTTTTGCTTACTTTTTGAGCAGCAATAAAATCATTGTAGTTTGTTTTTGCATCATTTAAATGAATAAAAATAGCATGTTGCTTATCGGCTATAGCATAAAGTTTTTGAGAAACTTCTTTAACGGCAATAGCAAAGTACTTAGAAAACATGTCTTTAAAGTTTTCAAAGTCCTCAACTAAACCATCTCTATGCTTATTTAAATTCACCAGTGCTAGGTCTAAGCTGGAAGCATCAATAGTATTTTTAGCAACATCACTTTCTAAGTCAGCTCTAATAGAAAAAAGCTCTTCTGCGTGCCTTTCTTGATAATCTTTAAAAAATCTTGCTACTTCTCGACTTCCTTGAGTAGGTCCTTCCCCTAAGGAGGCGTTTACGCTAGTTTCAATAAAAGGAGCTATTACTTTCTTAGTTTTAGTTAAAACCTCTCCATCTTTAGAAAACTTTGCATGGTTTTTTCCATTGTCAGGGGAGAAAAGCTCATTGAGCCATTCAAAGGTATTATAAAAATGTGATTCTATCCGGTCTTCTTTAGTAAAAGCGGAAAATAAGAACAGTAACCCTTCTTCAATAGATCTTTCAAGTCCCTTTCTTACTTTTTCATCAACAACCCCGTTACGTTGCTGTAAAACATTAGCTAGTTCATGTCGGTCTGTTTTTATTTTAGGGTTACTTATATCTAATGTTACTACAAGTTCTTGAACAACTCCTTTAATCAAAGTCCTTAGGGAATTGTTAAGGTGAGTTCTTGAAATTGTTTCATTGTT
>JASFVE010000009.1:0-34487 GCA_050049995.1 Chlamydiota bacterium
AGCCTTTGCAATCCTTTTATACTGTAAAATTCAGGTGTTACACATACTAAAGAATAGCTAGCTGCAATTAAGGCTGATTCAGTAAGCCAGCACAGCGAAGGAGGAGTATCGATGAAGACATAATCATATTCCAATGGATTTAAAATTTCTTTGAGACGCTCATGGGAGTATCGGTCTGCTGCAAGAGCCCCAGTAACCTCAACTCTTTCTAACCAAGTGTCGGCAGGCACAATATCCAAATTTTTAAGGCAAGTGGGCATGATGACATCTTCGACGTGCTTTTCTCCTTGAAGAACAGGAGCCATGCTGTCCTGTTCATCAGGGTCAAACCCAAGGCCTGTCGTTAAGTTTGCTTGTGCATCAAAATCAATGAGAAGAACTTTTTTCTTGTGAAATTTTACAAGAGCAGATCCGATGTGCAAAGAAGTAGATGTTTTAGCAGTTCCACCCTTAAAGCTACTTACTGCGATGATCTGCATGTCTTATTCTCCTTATTTTTTAAGTTGAGGAAGTGCTCATGGAAAAAGGAGACATTAACTCCTTACTTGCATTTTCCTCTTTAATTCGATTTAGAAACTCAAGAGTAGCCATTTCTCCATGAACAACATTGTCACGAGTTCTAAGAGCTATCGTTTTATTTTCCAGCTCTTTATCGCCTACCGTTAAAATATAGTTTGTTTTCAGTAGCTGCGCATTGCGCACTTTTTTACTAATAGATTCATTAGCATCATCGACAGTGCAAATAAATCCTTCTTTTTGTATTTGTTCTTTTACTTCATAAGCATATTCACAGTGCCGGTCAGCAACTGGCAATATTGTTACTTGATAAGGGGAGAGCCAAAAAGGAAATTTTCCGGAAAAATGTTCTATTAAAATACCAAAAAATCTCTCAATAGATCCAAAAAGAGCTCTATGTATCATAACTGGACGCTTATGTTCACCATCCGCATCAACATATTCAAGTTCAAATTTTTCTGGAAGAGACAAATCTAATTGAATCGTTCCACACTGCCAGAATCTGCCAATGGCATCCCTAATATGAATATCAATTTTAGGACCGTAAAAAGCACCATCGCCTTCATTGATTTTATAAGAATGACCTGAGTCATCTAATGCGCTTTTTAATCCGTTAGTAGCAATTTCCCAGTCTTCGTCTGTTCCCATAGACTTTTCAGGTCTAGTAGAAAGCTCTAATTTATAAGAAAGGCCAAAAGTCATGTAGATTTTATCAGCTAAGCGAAGAATAGATAAAATTTCATCTCGAATCATGTCTCCACGCATAAATACATGAGCGTCGTCTTGATGAAAGCTTCTTACTCTAAATAATCCATTTAAAGCACCTGATGGCTCATATCTATGAACATGCCCAATTTCAGCGACTCTTAAAGGGAACTCTCGATAGCTGTGTGTATTAGATTTATAATAAAGCATTCCGCCAGGACAGTTCATCGGCTTTATAGCAAAGTCTCTTTCTTCAATCTGAGAGGTATACATATTTTCCCTATAATGAGACCAGTGACCAGATTTTTCCCATAACTCTTTTGTCATCATTGTAGGAGTTTTAATCTCAATGTAATTGGCTTCTAAAAGGCATGATCTCAAGTAGTCGATGAGTTTATTCCAAACGAGCATTCCATGGTGGTGGATAAAGGGCATTCCTGGTGCCTCTTCTTTGAAAGAAAACAGATCTAATTTAGGCCCTAAAACTTTATGGTCTCTTTTTTTAGCTTCTTCCACCATTTGAAGATATTCTTTTAAACTTTTTCTATCAGGAAAAGAAATACCATAAACTCTTGTTAACATTTCATTATTCTGATCACCCTTCCAATAAGCACCAGAAGTCTTTAAAACTTTAAAAGCTTTTATCTTTCCGAGATTTGGAAGGTGGGGCCCTCTACAAAGATCTATAAATTCCCCTTGTTTATAGGCGCTAATAGTTCCCTCTTCAAACCCATTAATAAGCTCTACTTTATATTTATTAGAGGAGAATGCTTTAAGTGCTTCTTGCTTATTTTTAAACTCGGATCTTTCGGGTTTGTAATTTTCCTTAATAATTTTTTCAATTTCTTTTTCGATTTTTTCAAAATCATGCTCTGAAATTTCAAGATCTGCAAAATCATAGTAAAAACCATTTTCAATAGGAGGTCCAATAGTTGGTTTAGCGTTGGGAAAAAGTCGAAGTATTGCTTGGGCTAGTACATGAGCTGAGGTATGCCAAAAGATTTCTTTTCCTTCACTTTCTTCAAATGACCATAAATGAATTTTATCTCCTTCAGTTAAGGAAGTTCTTAAATCCATATTCTTGCCATTGAGTTCCATTCCTAGGGACTGATTGGGAGCATTTAAATTCATTTTTTCAGCCAATTCTTTGCCAGTTGCTCCTTCTGGCATCTCTATTTTTTGGTTATTTACAAAAATGTGCATATGCTTGCTCTTATTTTTTGCTTACAAGAATAAGAGATTTTACCTTAAGGCTCAACTTTCTTCCTAACCAAGAAGAAACATAGAGAAAAAAAGTTTTATCTGATAAATTTTTTATTTAATCAAATGTAAGTGGTTCCTTTAAAAAAAATACCATGAAAGTATTAAAGCTATTTATTTTTTTCTTCCCCTTTACCTTCTTATTTTCTACTCCCATTAATAATCCAGCCCTTCCTGCTTTTATAAACTCAGGAGTCTTTTTTTCTAGTAAAAACCCGGTGAATGTTAGAGCAGGTTATGAAGGAAACTTTATTTCAGATGCAAGGTTAAAGCAAACATCTGGAAGCTCAGGAAGAGTGGATGATTTTAAAGTTAACGTGAATTCCGGCATTATCACTTTTAATATTATGGATTGGGTTGACCTTTTTGGGACTTTAGGATCTGGCAGAATAAAAACAGATTGGAGAATTACCCCTCCAGGAGGAGGAAACTTTCGGATAGAAACGGAGACTAGATATAAGTTCTCTTGGTCAAGTGGAGCCAAATTATTAATTTATAAATGGGAAAATACAGCTATTGGTATAAGTGGTAGGTATTTTTCTACCATTCCAGAGTTATCTTGGCTGACTATAGATGGAGAACCTGTATCTGTAGACGACGCCACCTTACGTTATAAAGAATGGCAGATAGAGCTAGGGATCAGTCATCGAGTAGGCATATTTGTCCCTTACGCCGGAATAAAGTATTCAGATGCCTTTGCGAGAATAAGAAATTTAAGTCAAAATATTGACATCTCGGATGATGGATCTAATAACATCAACATGAAAAGAAAAGATCATGTAGGTGCTTTTTTAGGTGTCACTTTGACAAATGGTGAAAAATTTTTACTCAATATAGAAGCTAGGCTCGCAGATGAAGAAGCAGGCACGGTATCAGGCGAGATTCGCTTTTAATATAAAGTATTTTTTACTGTTACAATGCTTTATGTTTTCACTTCAGGCATTTTCAGTTGGAAACCCTTCTAATCCTTCCCTTTTGCAAAAAGGAATCTTAATACCAGATACTTCATGGGTAAATGTTCGTTTAGGTGCAGAAGCTGAAGTTATCAAAGAAAAAAGACTTACGTTTAATTCCTTGCTAAACTCTTCTTTTGTAAGAGCTCGATATTATTCCGGTTCATGTACACTCAATATAAAAGAAAGACTGGACCTAGGTTTTAATTTAGGGACATCAAGAGTAGATTTAAAAGCCGATTTTCAATCTGATCGTGATCTTGATAAAACCGATATAGGCTATCTTTTCAAAGCCTTTGCCAAACTCATCATATTTGAACTTCGAAACACAACATTGAGTTTTGATGCAAGATTTTCTCAGTCAAAAGGAGATACTTCTGAATTTTTACAAACCAATGATACTGCCTCTTTAAGATTGAAGCAATGGCAGGTAGCAGCTGGTCTTACTAAAAATTTTGGTATTTTTTTCCCTTACCTTGCTGGAACATATAATGATACTCAGTTAAAAATTAAGCCAACAGGTCTTAGAAACATTAGAGGTGAGCAAAAGGAAAAGCTCGGCTTAGTCGTTGGTATGACTCTTACCAATCATCTTTTTTTCATGTTTAATGCAGAAGGGCAGTTCTTCAGTGAAACATCTTTTAATTTATCGGGGGAGATTAGATTTTAAAGAAAAGGCCAGAGGAACCTCTGACGTTACAACAAGATATAATTTAAGTCACTTAAAGGGGGAGGCCTCTAACTATTAAAGGCCTAGGTGTGAATAAAAAGATTTTTATAAAAAAGGGAATGAGACCTTAAGTCGTTACCTTAATTGCCAAAACGACTTTTAGCATAAGAGGCGACACTTCCAATAATACCAAAAATACCTGTAAGCTTGGCTGAAAACTCTATGCCTTTTGATAAATGCATAGATTCAGGCCATCCATCATTATGAAAGTACAGATCCCAAGTAGCAATAACTGCAGTGTAGGTAAGTAAAAGATTACATGTGACATCAAAAATTCTTTTAGCACTGCAGTTTTGCCTTGCAATCCAATTAAATCGTCTATCATCAGTTGTAGTGATTATTCTTTGTACTCCAGCATCATCGACCTGTATTGAAAAGCTAACAGAGTTATTTCCTGTTAAAGAAGGGGCTTCTGTCGTCATAATGTTTCTCCATGAATTAAGTTAATAAAAAACTTAAGATAACCGTTAATAGATGATTATCTCAGATAAGGACTTGAAGATCTTACTAATAAATAAAAAACATGAGCATCCAGATAAAATAAATATCTCAAATAAAGTTCTAGAATTAACAGTAGTAATTTTCGAGTTAGTAACAACTATAACAATGAACAGCGCTGTAATAGTAGTTATTGTTAAGATTGCTTTTGTATTACATGGATTTTGTGGTATGAAAAATGAAGAAGAACTTTGGTGTAATTTTGGTACCACGGTATTTCTCCATAATAAAATTTTTTTTAGGGAATATTTCAGGATTGCATGTAATTGTCAATTGTCTTTGCGTTTTCTTTACAAAAAATTTATCCCCTACTAACCTAGATCGGTTCTAATTTCGAAAATTTCAACCTATAGGGGACAACGCTATGCGGTATTGCCGCTTATTTTATATTGGAGTGATATCTTTTCTTACATTCCAGATTTTTGCGCAAGAAGTTGATGTGCAATTTGAAGAAAAAAGAGAAGAAATTGACATGGATGCCCTTCGTAAGTGGATCCGTGATAAACGACTCATCACAACAAAAGAGATTGGTGGAGACCTTTCTTTAAGTGGGGAGGTACGCACTGAATTCCAGAACTATGATGAAAAAAGAAATGGCATCAAACAAAGAGGACCGGGTGGAGCTACAAATCTAGCTGCACAGTCTTTTGATGTGGAAGTAGATCTGATCTTAGACTATCGAAGAGATCGCACCTGGAGTGCTGTTAAGCTCAAGTTTGATAATGACATGGGCATAGCAAGTGGAACAGTAAAGAACATAAAACTAGATAAAGCCTATTTTGGTGGAAGAGTAGTGGATGGAGATACATTTACTTTCGATATCGAACTTGGAAGGAGAAAGTTGATTAATGTATTTGAATCCAAACTAGAGTTTGGTTCTTTATTTGATGGTGTTTTATTTAAATTCAGTAAAGCATTCGAATCTATTGCAAACTTCTACGTGTCAACAGGTGCTTTTGTCATTGATGAAAGAGTTGATCACTTTGGAGAAGTAATGGAGTTTGGTATGCTTCGCATAGCTGATACAGGACTTGTAAGTAAGCTTTCTTTTATTAACTGGAAGAAAAACAGTGCTACTACACCGCAAAAACTTCGCTATAACTATATGGTTACGCAGTTTTTACTTGCCTATCAGTATATGTCTAGTTACTTTAATAAATTTTTCAAATTTTATGCTGCTGGTTTGATTAACACTGCTGCAGATCGCTTACCTGTTACCAATAATCAAAAAGCCAATCTTGGTTGGTATGCAGGGATGTCTGTTGGCGTTGTTAGGAAAAAATATGATTGGGCTTTAGATGCTAATTTCCAATGGCTAGAAGCTCAGGCGGTGCCTGATTTTGATTCAATTGGTATTGGGCGTGGAAATGCTCAAAGAGTTGGTCTATATACTACCAATATCAATGGTAGTGGAGCTCCAACTACTAGCGCAACGGCTGTAGGATCAGGTAATTACTATGGATTTGAAATAGATCTTCTCTATGCTATCACTGATAATTTGACATTAGAGCAGAATTTCAAACTATCTAATACACTAGATAAAGACATTGGTCCTAATCTACAATACAGACAATACGAAGCGGAGTTTATTTACGCCTTTTAATTGATTATTTTTCTAAAAAAATACTCATGCTTTTTTGGTGTAAAAGCTTTTGAAGAGGAGATAGAGATATCTCCTCTTTTTTTGTATCAATAAATAATACCTGAGAGTGAAGTCTTCCAAAGACTGCCTTATAAGCAGTATAGATATCTTCTTTACTATAGGTTTTATCTAGAAAGAAAGCTATTTGGAAGTCTTTTTCATGGAACTTCTTAGCTTTTCTACACATTCGAATAAGAGTTTCTTTATGTCCGTGGCGGGTTGTCACCAGGCGAAAAGAGCTTAAAAAGCTATTAAAATAAGGAAAGCGAGAAAATCGTTTTCCAGGGACTAAAATTTTTAGCTTTTTAAAAAAAGGAAACAAGTAAAAAACATCTTTCCATTTCCCACTTTGGACAATTAAAATGTGGGTATGGCTTGGAAGCTTACTTTTAAGAACGGTTGGTTGAAAACGAAAAATAAATTTTTCCACAAAATAAGGGAAAAAATAAGCGCCCATTCTTCCTGTTAAAAAAACACTGAATCCTAAAGTAATAAAGCTCATTAAAGCAAAACTTGTAGATGCTCGAAAACCTAATTGCTCGTTAAAAAAATAAATAAAAAGAGAAGCTATAAGAACTCCTGAAAAGCTTAAAAAATTAGATGCTGCAATTACTTGCCCTCTTTTCTCATCTGGGCTTGCAATTTGTATAAACGAATCTAAGGGGATCAACATTAGCCCTCCAAAGACACCTAATAACATTAAGGTAAGTACTACCATAAAAAATGAAGTAGAAAAGAAATGTAAGAAAAGAAGGAGGAAACTCAAGATAAAGGCAGAGATACAAGATATTCCAGGTTCCACATGATCTTTAGATAGTTTTCCAGCTAAAGTGGCTCCCAAGGCAATTCCTACAGCTGTCGTTAAGAATAGATACCCTCCTCCAGTTTCCGTTATTCCTAAGGACTGTATACCGAAAGGGATAATGTTCATTTGTACAAATCCCCCTAAAAATAAGAAGAAAGCAGAGCCTATGATTGCTGTAAAAAGGTGCCTCCTATTAGATGCCATTTTAAGTGTTTGGTAAATCTCGTAAATAAAAAAGGGGTTAATTTTTTTATGGGTATCTCTTGTGGGAGTCTTATGGATACCAATAGAAGTGAGCAATCCAATTATTGACATTGCTACGCAAAATAAAGAAACAATTACAAAGTTTCTATTGGTGACGTCTGTTAAAAAAGATGCCAGAAAAGTTCCAAATATTATGGCTAGGTAGGTAAAAGAAGCTAGTAAGCCATTTGCTTTGGAGACTTTTTTTTCTTCAACTAACTCGGGAATAATGCCAAACTTAGAAGGACCAAAAGCTGCACTTTGCGTAGCCATAAGAAAAAGGAGAAAATAAGATCCAAACTCCCACTTAAAATAAATACTTATAGTACCAAGTGTCATGATGGCAACTTCAGCAATTTTAGTACTTACTGTAATATTTCTTTTACTTAAGCGGTCTGCAAGTACCCCAGCTGCATTGGAAAAAAGCAAGAAAGGGACAACAAACACCATTCCGGCAATTGCTAGAATAGAACTTGCTTCCTGCTCTCCTTTAACATTAATAAGTAGATAAACAATTAGTAGCTTGAATATATTATCATTGAGTGCTCCTAAAAACTGTGTAGCATTTAGGAAATACAGTGATCGAAAATCTGATTTGTTAAATAGTCCCATTCGAGTTAGAAAAGGTACTTTAAAATTACTACCAAGATATCTTTGATCAGCAAAAAAATACAGCATTACATTTAAATTATGGAAATTCATATAGGAAATTGTTGGGAAAATCTAGCTGATTTACTAATAGAAAAGGTATCTAGTCTTTCTTTTTTTGAAAAAAAATACCTTATATTACCTTCAAATTTTCAAAAAAACTGGCTTTTTGAGAGATGGGCAAATTCTGAAAAGCAGATTGTTATGGGAGTAAAAACATTTTCCATTCAAGAGGCTATCTTACATTTTTTACAGGCAACTACCAAACAAGAAGTAGTATTTCCCTCTTGCATTGAGCTTAAAATAGCTTTGCATCAAGAACTATCGCAAATCTGTGAAATTAAAAATGATGCAAGATTTAATGACATTCAAAAATATCTAGCAGAAGACAGGGAAAAAAAGATTTTATACCTAACTTCAGAACTCTATGATTTATTCACTTTTTATGGACAATATGGCCTTAGTTTACTCCTCAAGGAAAATAAGGAAAGGTTATCTTGGCAAGAGCAAGTTTGGAAAAATGTATTTAGCAAAAATGGTTATCATATTCCTATAAAAATGCTTTCAAAGCCTATTTCTTTATTTAAAGAAAGTAATGTAAAAATATTTTTTTTCGGTTTTTCTTATTTACCACCTATCTATTTTGATTTTTTTTATCGACTGTCTAAATATGCAAAAGTTTGTCAAATATTGTACTCTTCAACACAAGGGTTTTTAGAAGATTCTTTGAGTAGTTACGAGGAAAAAAAACTTCGAAAAGAATATGAAGAGGTAGACTGGTTAAATGAATATCTAGACACTAACCGCTTAGTAGGTAATTGGGCAAAGCTAGAAAAGGAATTTCAAAGAACTTTAGGAAGCTATGAGCTAGAGATCCAGGAACATTACTATGAAAAGCCATCTCAAAGTTGCTTAGGAAGCATTCAAAAAGATATTTTTCATTTAGAAGAAAACCCTGAAAATATGTCTTTTGAAAAAGATAAGAGTGTGCTTTTAGAAAAAGTTTCAGGAACTAAGATGCAAGAGGTAATTGCTCTACAAAAAAATATCTACCAGTTTTTAAAAGAAGGCATCCCCCTTAATGAAATTTTTGTTTTAGCTCCAGATATTAATGAATATGTGCCCTTTATCCATATGCTTTTTGACTCGATTGTTCATTATAAGATTTCAGATATTAATCTTTTACAGCAAAGTCACTTTGCAAAAGGAATGATAAGCATTTTAGAGCTAGCCAAGTCTTCATGGGAAGAAAATGAAATAAATGCGCTATTAAACAATTCCTTATTGCAAAAAAAATTTTCTTTCACTCAAAAGGAAGCAGATATTTTTGCAGACTGGATGCAAAAAGCACATGTTTATTTTGGATATGATGAACATCACAACCAAGAACTAATTGGTAAAAAAGAGGCAAGAAATACTTTTAAAGAATGTCTTCAAAGGCTTATTGCAAGCCTAGTTCTTTACTTTGATGATCAAGAAGACTGTTATAACTTTGCCTTTCCATTGCCTATCGAAAACATGGATTTAAGTGGCTCAGAAGTTTTAAATACATTTGTTTTTCTTATACAAAGTTTAAGGAAAAATACAGTTTTCCATAATTCACTAACACTACAGGAATGGGGAAACATTTTAGAGACTCTCGCTGAAAATTTTTTCTTGGTTGCATCTGATGACTATCTAGAAAAAAGTGCTCAAGAAGTATTTTATGATATAATTCGCCACTTTAAGTCCTATAATGAGGAACAATGTTTCGAATTTACTTTTGTTTTTTCACTTATAAAAACTGAGCTGCAAAAAATAACAACAAGTTATCAGCCCCATCTTTGCGATGCCATACAGTTTTCTAGTTTAAATTCAGGAAATATTAAGCCAGCCAAGGTTATGTATCTTTTGGGAATGCATGCAGATAATGAAGAAACAAATACTTCTTTAAATCTTTTGAAAGGCACAAAAGAGTTTTATCCTACCTTTGCAGTTAAAAAAAGATATCACCTTCTTCAGCTAGTTAATTTATGCAAAAATAAGCTAGTTTTTAGCTTCCCCAAAAAGGGGATTGATGAAGCAGCAGAAAATACTGCTTCTACTGCTTTGCAGGAATTTATTTCTTACATGGAAAGAGTCTATCCAAGTTATTCACTGCAGAAAAAAGATGATATACAGACTTTACGAGAAACCTACAATAAGTCTTCATTTACTGAGTTTGGTTATGCTTCGTCAGAAATTTTTAAAGAACCTTATAGAATAATTACTCTATCTTCCTTAAAGCTTTTGCTAAAAGATCCTTTTCGTCTTTATTTGCAACAGAAGCACAATATCTATTTAGAATATGATGACTCTTATCAACAGGATGATGTTTTTTTATCTGCTTTAAATAAGTATATTTTTACTCAGCAAACTCTTTCATCCGACTTAGAAAAGCAAGTCTCTATCTTTGATAAATTAAGGATGTTTCCTACTGGAGTTTTTAAAGATATTGCAGAAAGCTCTTTATTTAAAGAAATTAACTCTTATCTTCTTTTTTTTACCAAGTTGGGGATTTCTCCCTCCGAGTTACAAACTATAGAATTTAGAAAAGAGTGTAAAAAACCCTATTTTGAATCTACCAAAGCTGTTTTTCCAGCTATTGAAATTCCTTTACATCATAAAGTTGTTTATTTAGTGGGGAAAATACAACACGTATCTTCAAAGGGGCTTGTTCTTTTTAAAGAAGATAAAACTTACTCACAATTAGAAAACTGGGCAGCTCTTTTAGCCCTACAATCTGTACAAGAGCATTTGAGTGTTTCGTGTAATAATATGATTTTTCTAAAATCCCAAACGCAAAAAAAATTTTCAGATATAAATGTTAAAGATGCTTTAAAAAGGTTAGTCCAATATTACCTTGTCGCCGAGAAAAATTTATCCCCCATGAAAAAAAAGATAGCAGAGCCTCTTCTTACGAAAGAGGAAGAAAAATTTGTGAAAAATTATCTTTCGTTGGTGAAAGAAAAACAAAACTGGGTTCTTAATCACATTACTACTCACGATCCTAAAAACCTTTTTAAGAACTGGTCAGATTTTGTCAGATCATCCTTTCAGGAGCTAACATGAAAACTCATTCATTTAATTGCCTGGAAGCCACCACAGATATTTTTGGAAAAAAAGTATTAGAGGCATCAGCTGGAACTGGAAAGACTTTTGCTATCGAGCACATTACTACAAGGTTAATTTTACAAGGAATTACCTTAGAAAAGATTCTTATTGTCACTTTTACTAATCTTGCAACAGATGAACTGAAAGAAAGAATTCGAAAAGCAATAGAAAATTCCATTAATCTTTTAACTGAGCAAGATAATGATACTGCTTTTTCTTATCTATTGAGCTATTATAATGACAAGCAGGCACTTTCACGTCTAAAAACTGCTCTTTATTCTTTTGATGAATGTCAAATTTTTACCATTCATAAGTTCTGTCATCGAATGATAAAAGAGTTTTGTTTCGAAGCAAGAATAGAGCCTTTCCATTTAGATGTATTAGCTGCCAATAAACTTATTCGAAAGGGGATAAAAGACTTTTTAAAATACAGACTGGATTTCAAAAAGTTTTATCCGGCTCAAATTTCTTATTTGTTTAACTTCAAAGACTTTGATCAGTTTATACAAAGGCTAAGTGATGAAATTTCCATGAGGCCTATTGGAGAAGTCTCTTTTTTCGTCAAAAATACGCAACAAGAAATTACAGATCTATTTCAAGCATTTCCAAAAGATATTGAGTATGAAAAGTTACTAGAAGACTTTTTAAAAATTAGCAATAATTACAAAAAAACAGGATTTTACAAAGAAGATTTTCCTTTTCAGGTGAAACTGTTAAGTGAAATAGCCCAATCTCCTGAAGATGTTTCTACTTTTGATAAATTCCTTTCTACTAAATGCACTATTTTTAATTTTTTAAAAGAGACAAACCAAAAAGTAAAAGTTAAAGAATTAAAAGATCCACTACATTACCCCTCTTTTTTTTCAAAGCTACAGACTACACTTAAGCCAATTACAGACAGATTATTAGACAAAAAAACGGTTTTACAGGCTTTGGTGCATGATATGCAACCTTATGTCTACGAGAAATTAAAAGAAGCAGATCTTCTTCAGCCGGATGACTTTTTGCATTTAATGCAAAAGTTTTTACAAGACAAAAACTTTAAAAGCAGTGTTCAGGCTAAATATCAAGCAGCAATTATTGATGAATTTCAAGATACTGATCCAGTACAATGGGATATTTTTAAAGGCTTGTTTTTAGAAAGTACAAACATATGCTCCTTGTATCTTGTAGGGGACCCCAAGCAATCTATTTATGGGTTTAGAAATGCCGATATATATACCTATTTGCAAGCAGTCAATGATATTGGGGAAAATAACTTATATCGATTAGATACAAATTTTAGATCTACCCCAGAACTGATTCACTCTTTAAATACTTTTTTTTCTAGTGAATGGCTATACCTTCCTAAGCTACAAAAATCACTAGTTTTTCATCCCGTAAAATCAGGAGCTGACATACGATTTGAAGATGAACATAAGCCACTTCATTTTATGTTGGCAAATGAGATTCCTCAAATAGAAGAGGCTTTATTTTTCCCTTACATTGCTAGTGAAATTAAAAGACTTTATAAAGTGGAAAATAAATACAGCTCATTTGCTATCCTAGTTAAGGATAGGTTTCAAGAGCAGAAGCTACAAAGTTTTTTTCAAAAAGTTGGCATCCCCTGTAAAGCACGGATGGAACCCTTAAAAGATAGTTTGGGCTTTAAATTATTTTTAGAGCTCTTAGATGCCATATTGCATCCAATGGATCCTACCAAAGTAAAAATTGCTTTAGCAAGTTTAGGATTTTCAGAAGAAGAATTTTCTGAAGAATTACATGCCCACTTTTTTCAATATCATCAAATACAGATAGAAAAAGGCCTCGAAAAATGCTTGGCAAACCTAATTTATCAGCCTTTAAAGGAAAAGAGTTTACGGCAAAGACTACCTGTAGATGAACTAACAGATTTTTTTGAGTGTATCGACCTTTACTTAAGTAAATTTAAACAGGATGAATTAACTAAAAAGAGTTTAAAAGACTTTTCTTTTTATGTTACCTCTCATGCTGCCGGCCGTATAGTAAGTAGTGAAAATGATGCAGTGGAAATTGTTACCATTCATAAAAGTAAAGGCCTTGAATATGAGATTGTTTTTTGTCTAGGACTCAGCTTTGCTAGTAAACTTTCTCCTTTTGAAAAACAAGAAAAAGAAGAAATAGAAGCAGAAAAACTAAGGCAGCAATATGTAGCCATGACAAGAGGAAAAAAGAAGGTTTATCTTCCTTTTATTTTTTCTAATAAAGAAAAAAACACTCCCATGAATCTTTTTTTTAAAAGCAAAAATATAACTAAAGACAACTTGATCGATTATTTAAATGATAATGCACAAAGTTATAGTTATACTAACTTAGAGCCAATCGACTTAAAAGAGACCTTTTTACCAACTCAAAAGAACCTTCTTTTCCCATTAGATTATGAAGAAAAATTTGTTTCTTCGAAGAAGATCCTTTCTTTTTCCAGCGTTGCTACCAAAGCACCTATTGTTTTTTCAGAAAAAGAGGATGATCTTCCAAGCTCAAGTAAAACCGGAGTAATTATTCATGAAATATTGGAAAAATCTATTTTTAAAGAATCCATTAGTGAGAGCTGGATTGAAAAGGTGCTTCAGCCTACTCATCTAAAGGGTTATGAAAAGCAAGTATTTGATATGGCCAATCTAGCTTTAACAACTCCACTTTTCCCTTTAAAAAATAGCTTATCTCAAATGGATAAAGAAACCATGTATACCGAAGTAGAGTTTCTTTATAGCCAAGATAAAAATTTTATGAAGGGATTTATTGATGTGGTGTTTTTATTCCAGGAAAAAGTCTATATTATTGACTGGAAAACGAATCACCTTTCCGATTATGCAAAAACTTCTTTAGAAAATGCTATGAAGCTTCATGATTATCATTTACAGAAAAAAATCTATGCTCAGGCATTAAGAAAAGTTTTGAATATGGAAAACAAAGATTTTGAAAATCATTTTGGTGGTGTTTTCTATATTTTTTTAAGAGGTCTAAAACAAGGCCAGGGAATTTACTTTAGCAAAGATATTCACACATGATAGAAAAAGAATTCTTCTCTCCCATTGATACCTTTTTTTCTAAGACACTTTTGGAGCAAGTATCTTCTGATACAACCAATCTTTGCCTAGAGTATCTTATGTACGTATCAAGAAAGGGGCATCTTTGTCTTGCCATTGAGGAAGACAAAGTTACTCCAAACTTAATAGATAGTCCTTCGTTAGAGAAAAAGATTATCGAGGATTTTTATAAAATACCTTATCAATTATTTAGCTCTGAAGAAAAAACGACAGCTCCTTTAATTAAATGGGACAACTACCTTTATCTGCAAAAAAACTGGGTCTATGAATCAAAAATCGTTTCCTCTTTAAAAAAAGTCCTTCATGAAAGACCTGCTGGTATTGACCTTGTTAAAGGAAAAGAAAAACTTAATAGTTTTTCTTTAACAGATGAACAAAAAAATGCCATCGAACACGTTTTTAAAAACTCCTTAACTATTATTTGTGGAGGGCCTGGAACGGGAAAAACTTTTACGGCTGCAAAGCTGATAGCTGTATTTCATGAAATATTTTCCGGGGAGTCTCCTGAAATTACTATTACTGCACCAACTGGAAAAGCCGTGTCTTATTTAGAAGAAAAGCTTTCAGGAGCTTTTACTATCAATGCTAAAACATTACATGCCTTATTAAAATTATCACCTAATAGTGCCCCAGCCTTTAGTGAAAATATTTTAACTTCCGATCTTATCATTGTAGACGAAGCTTCCATGATAGATGCTAAACTCATGGCATATCTTTTATCTTCCATAAAACCTGGAGCAAGGCTTGTCTTAATGGGGGATCCGAATCAATTACCTCCTGTCGATGTGGGAAGTGTCTTTTCTGATTTAAGTAAAATCGATGCCTGTTTTCTAAGGAAAAGCAAACGTTTTGAAAATGATAATATAACAACTTTTGCTTCACTTATTGAAAAAGCAAATGCACAAGAAATTTTACAATTTATTCAATCAGGGACAATTCCTTTTTACAACTGGAACTTCAGTGATGTTGATGTCTGTTTAAAAAAATTAAGTAATAATTTTTTGGATCATATTATATGGAACGATAAACAAGCGATAGATCCAAAAGAAGCTCTTCAAAAATTTCAAGATTTCAAAATTTTGACCTGTATGAGAAAAGGCCCTTTTGGAGTAGATGAGTTAAATCAATTTTTTTTCAAGCAGGCGAAATTTAGAAAAAAAAGTGATGAGTATTTAGCTATTCCTATCATAGTGTCTAAAAATGATTATCTACTTGAGCTTTTTAATGGCATGTCAGGAGTATTGATCATAGGGGGGCAAAAAGAAAAATTATATTTTCTTATAAATGGTCAAATTAGAGAGTTTGACAGTTCTAGCTTTATTAAATATGAATATGGTTTTGCTTTATCAGTTCACAAGAGTCAAGGAAGTGAATTTAACCAGGTGTTAACCATACTTCCCAAGGGGAGCGAAACTTTTGGAAGAGAAATTTTATATACAGCAGTTACTAGAGCAAAAAAGAATCTAACAATTGCTGGATCTCTTCCTGCAATTGAGGAAGTGATCCGTAAAGAAGGAAAAAAACACTCAACAATACTTAAGAGGCTTTAATAAGCTTTGAATATTGAGCTTTTTTTCTATTAGCTTTGTTTTGCTTTATAATCCCTTTTTTCACTCCTTTGTCATATAGACTAAAAAGTTTGTTTAGAAAAGATTGGGAATTTTCATCTTGTTTTTCAGTTAAAGACTCTTCTAATCCACGAATAGTAGTTCTAATGTAGGATTTATGAGACTTATTGATCATTCTTCTTTTCAGATTCTGAATTTCTCGTTTCTGAGCTGTTGGTCTTTTCTTTTTGCTTTTATTCGCTTGTTCAGCCATTTTACCTCATAAGGATAAATTTTTTTAAAAATTAGTCTCTACTACTATAATCTAAAAAAACTTAATTCGTCAAAGGGGGATTTTGATGAAAAAAATCTTTACTTGCCTTCTTATCTGTTTTTTGACTGCTCCTGCATACTTTTTTTTTCAATTCGCCAAGGATTATCGGCATTTCCAAAGACTTAAAATTTTTTTACCAGTGCATGTGAAAGATTGGCAGATCAAAGAACTGGAAAATGGGAAATTTACTGTTCAGTCATCTTATTTTTTTAATTTTGAGGGTAGCCACTACCATCAGTTAAATGTTTTTAGTAAAGAATTTATTACTTCGCATGCTGCATTTGAATTTATGAAAGGGTTGTCTAAAAGAGATTGGCACGTCTGGGTAGATCCAACAAATCCTAATATTGCAAGCTTAGAAAAAAAATTTCCTCTTTTTCATGGATTGAAAAGCTTGTTATCAATTAGTATTTTATTTTACTTAATTGCTTCGAGGAGTTATCTTTTTAAAAAATTTTCCATTTAAATTGCAATTAAACCTATCGATTGTCTATCAATATGTTATTGACATAAAGACCCCTTTCGGATCAATATGCAGGGGTTATTTTACGATTTTGTCATTTAAAGAGGCCCTTTAATTCACTATTTATGAGTAGTTCTGCATTTAACAATCAATTTGATGCCCAACATCAGAAAAAAATAGAAGAGTTGGTAGCTATTGCCAAAGAGCAAGGCTTTATCACCTATGAAGAGATTAATGAAATTCTTCCCATGAATTTCGACGCACCTGACCAGATTGATCAGGTTTTGATCTTTTTGTCTGGAATGGATATTCAAATCCTTAATCAGTCAGAAGTGGAAAGGCAAAAAGAAAGAAAAAAAGAAGCAAAAGAGCTGGAGGGCCTTTCCAAAAGAAGTGAAGGTGCATCTGATGATCCAGTTCGAATGTATCTTAAAGAAATGGGTTCTGTCCCTCTCCTTACCCGCGAAGAAGAAGTAGAAATATCAAAGAGAATTGAAAAAGCTCAAATTCAGATTGAAAGAATTATTATGCGCTTTCGTTATTCTGCGAAAGAAGCAATTTCTATTGCTAACTCCTTGATTTCAGGTAAAGATCGTTTTGATAAAGTTATTTCAGAAAAAGAAGTTCAAGATAAGACACATTTTCTACAAATTGTACCAAAATTAGTAGATCTTATGAATCAGGAGGACGAAAAATTAGAGTCCCTACTGCTTCAGGCTTATAGTCCTAAAATTAAAAAAGAAGAATTCTCGAAATTACAAGAAGAAATAGAAAAGTCTCGTATTAGGTCGCAAGCTTATCTAAGACAGCTCCACTGTAGGCATAATATTACCGAAGATTTTGGCGAAGTTATTCTGATGGCCTATGAAAGATTTTTAAAGCTAGAAAAGGATATCGCTGAGTTAACACCAAGAGCTGAGAAAAATAAATTTGCTTTGGCAAAGCTTTTAGCTGCAAAAAGAAAACTTAAAAAAAGGGAATTGGCAGCAGGAAGAACATTAGATGAGTTTAAAAAAGATGTTCGTATGCTGCAAAGATGGATGGATAAAAGCCAGGAAGCTAAGCGTGAAATGGTGGAATCTAACCTTCGTCTGGTAATTTCTATTGCTAAAAAATATACTAACAGAGGTCTTTCTTTCTTAGATCTTATCCAAGAAGGAAATATGGGTCTTATGAAGGCCGTAGAGAAGTTTGAGTATCGAAGAGGGTATAAGTTTTCTACTTATGCTACTTGGTGGATTAGGCAGGCTGTAACAAGGGCTATAGCGGATCAAGCTAGAACAATTCGTATTCCGGTTCACATGATTGAGACAATTAATAAAGTCTTACGTGGAGCTAAAAAATTAATGATGGAAACAGGCAGAGAGCCTACTCCAGAAGAATTGGCAAAGGAATTAGGTCTTACACCAGAAAGGGTAAGAGAAATCTATAAAATTGCCCAACACCCTATTTCTCTTCAGGCAGAAGTTGGCGATGGAGGGGAAAGCCAATTTGGTGATTTCCTAGAGGACACAACTATTGAATCTCCTGCTGAAGCTACTGGATATTCTATCTTAAAAGATAAGATGAATGAAGTTCTTGATACACTGACAGATCGTGAAAGAACTGTTTTGATCGAACGTTTTGGTCTATTAGATGGCAAGCCGAAAACATTAGAAGAAGTTGGAGTTCGTTTTAAGGTGACAAGAGAGCGTGTGCGTCAAATTGAGGCAAAAGCTCTTAGAAAAATGCGTCACCCTACAAGGGCGAAGCAACTTCAAGCCTTTTTAGATCTTTTAGAAGTAGAGTAATCTGATTGCCCTTGTACTAAAGCAAGATGTAAATCTTGCTTTACATCGCTACATAAGCTTCTTCAGAAAAGAACGAACCTTTTTATGTAAATTATTCTTTCTTTTTATCTATCAATAATGCTGTAATATTTGCTCTTTTTTAAGAGTGAAAAGCATGACAACAGCATTAAACCTATAGAGTAAAACATCTTAAATTCATTAAATGGATTATTATGCTTATAAGACACTAATGTCTTTCCTACTGAGTAGGGGGTAAGCATATAAAGTGATGGGCTCATATTCAATCCGGAAGGTAAAAGTACTACTCAGTATACTCACAACAAAATGCTGATTGATCATACTAAATAATAATAAGACAAACGTGCTGCCCATATTCAAGAATGGGAAATACAAAATAGCTTTTCAACTGAAGCTTTTGCTCTTTGCTTAATGTTATTTTTACATGACAAGAAAATTATGTATAAAAAAAATTTAAAAGGAGAAATCAATGTCCATTGAACTACCTGCAAGGGGAAATTTTGATGCAAGCGAGTTTATTAGGCGAGAAGGATTCCATACATCTAATATTCAGGGATTAAATAATGATGTTAATCAAACCTTATTACGGCTTCTTAGTGTGACAGATATGCAAAATTTTTCTTACACTTCTACGGCGAATTTGCAAGCCACAATCCGTTCGGCCAGTATTATTAAACCGCGTGAAGTTCGGGACTTTATCGACCAATTAACTGGGATCCTCGATAATGACAACCATAGCGCAATAATAGAAAATCTTAATGCTATCAAAGCAAAATTTCATACAGAACAACTTAAAGCAAGTAATCATATAGAACAAATTCCAAGTTTATTTTTTTTAAAATCATGCATTTTGGATGCAAAGAAATTGATAATCGAGGAGTTAATATCTTTAGATAATGAAGTAATAGAATCATTTAAGGAAATTCCTCTTCCCAGTTTTTTTGAAAACTTTTTTGAGTTGTGTGAGTTGAGTATGGAAGCGAGAAAAAGATACATTCTAACGAATTCTTTTCGAGAGATGATTACGGAAGGAAAATTAGGTATGCTACTAGAAGTGGCAAATATTCTTTCTAAGGTGGGTTCAGCTAGAGAAAGTTGGCTTAATCTGCAAAATATTTCTGAAGCTTTGTGCCAAAGAAGAGAGTGGCATCAAGCTATAAAATTAGCGAACTCCATTGTTGATTTTGAAATTAAAAATAATGCCCTAAAAAACATTTCTAAGTTTTTATATGAAGCAGGAGAGTGGGATCAAGCAATTGTAATAGCTAATTCTATCCCTGCAAATCGAATTAAAGAGCAAGCTCTTAGAGACATTTCCAAAGCATTAGTAAGTGTTGGTCAGTTAGAGAAAGCACTTCAAGTAGCCGCTTCAATTTGTGGAGATCCAGTTAGAAATACTGCTATTAATATTATTTTTGATGCTTATTATGAGCTAAAAGATTGGGATCATGCTTTACGAGTGGTTGATTTATTTTTTAGAGATCACTCAAAAAATTCTTGCCGTAATAAAATTATTGATCAATTGCTGGCAGAAGAAAAATGTAAGAAGGCTTTTCGTGTAGCTTTAGATATAACTGATCAATGTAGAAGAAATGTTTGTTTTAAGAAAATTTCTGAAGCCTTAATTAAGACAAGAAAGTGGGAACTTGCCATTGAAGTGGCAAAATTCATCAGTAATGATAACTCCAGAAACGAAATCCACAATAATATTTTAAAAAGCATAGATGAAATGCAAAAAAAGTTAGATGAGATTCGAAGTCAAGTTTCACTAGAAATACAGAGACAAAATCCACAGGCAAGCCTTGCTATAGGTGCTTTTTTCTAGGAATAACTATTGATATAAACTCCTTATTTTGAATAAGGAGTTTTATTGCCCATTATGATATTTTCTTCCGTATTAAAAAAAATTTACCTTTTAAAAGGGAGAAAATAAATGGCAGTAAATTTACAAGGAAGACAACTATTTCGCGCAGATAATGTGCAAGAATTGCATAGTAATGCAGCCGCGTCCATTGTACAGTATTTAAATATAAAAGAAGCGCTAGATCTTGCAGTAACTTCAAGTAGTGCTTTAGATCTTACAAAACGTTCTATCAACATTATCAAACCTTCTGAAGTGCGACGTTTTATCGATAATTTAATACTTGTTCTTGATTCAGAGAAACATACACAGCAAATAGAGAATCTTAATAAGATTAAGGCAAAGTTTTATGCGAGTGATCTTTCAAAGTTATTTTTGTTAAAACTTCATATTTTTGAAGTAAAACGATCAATAATAAAAGAGCTACTAACACTAGATGATTCAGAAAGATCTGAGTTTGTTCAAGTTCCACCTCCCTGTTTTTTTGAAAGCTTTTTTGGGGTGTTGGAAATTTACAAAAGTTTTAATGAAATAGGGATCGAGTCAACAATTTCAAAAGAACTCATTAAGGAAGGGCGATTAGATAAATCTCAACTTGATGTGGTTTTGAAAGCCATATGTCTCATTTCAGGTGGTGATGATCAAATAAAATCTTTTAAAGAATATATTAGCATTCTTATAGATGCTAAAGAATTTGATAGTGCTATTAAAGCAGCAAATTATGCTCGTGACTATTTAAATGATAGTGGATTAGGTCGTTGTCTAGAAGTAGAGTATGTTCTTCAGGAAATTTCTTATTGCTTTTTTAGAGAGGGTAATTTAGATAAATCGATTGAAGTAGCCGTGAGTATCCGCAATGAGGTGATAAGAGGTCGTGCTCTTAAAGGTATTTCTATTGGGTTATTTGAAAGACAAGAGATGGATAAAGGGATAGAGGTGATCAATCTCATTCCAGAAAAGAGCACAAGAAATCATTCATTTAAAGCTGTTGTCGAAAATTTTTTAAAAGAAAGAAACATTCGTATAGCTTTTGAAGTGGCCAAACTTATCCCAGATCAAAAAACACAAACTGAGGCGTTAATAGATACTTATCAGGCTTGCTTACAACTTAAAAATGTTCCTTCGGCACTAGTAGTAATCGAGACAATGTCCAATGAATTAGTAAGGACTCGAGCTATTTGTGATATTTCCCTATTTTATTCAAAAGAAGATGAGTTCGAGGGCGCACTTGAAATGGCAGATCAAGCACTTAATGAAGCTAAACTTCTCCAAGAAGGAAGAGGAAAAAGTAGTATTCTTAGGGATATTGCTGGGACTTTTGTGGAAATTGGATACTTAAATAAAGCACTTGAGGTGGCTAAGCTTATTGAAGATGATGTGCTAAAAGTTAATGCGCTTAAAGGTATTTTCCATGCTTTTTTGAGAGGAGAAGATTTTAGTGCAGCATTTGAAATAATCAAACTTATTTTAGAGGCAAATCCACGAACTGACGTTCTTATTACTTATATAGATGCTTTCTTAGAAGCTAAAGATTTACAGCATGCCTTTGAAACAGCTAAGTTTATTCCAGATACAGCGCGCAGAATTAATCTTTTTATAAGAGTTGCCCGAGCTTTTGCAGATACTGGAGATTCTAATACAGCCATTGAAATATTGAACCAAGCTTTTGAACTGGCTCTTCCTTTTTATGACAATGAAATGAGAAGTTATTATCTATATAGAATTTCTTTAGCTTTTGTTTTAGCAGGTGATTTGGATAGCACACTTAAAGTAGCTGAACTTATTTCTGATAGTGAGAAAAAAAGTGAGACTCTTATAGACGTAGCAAAAGCTTTTTTTAAATTAGGAAATCAGGATAAAGCTTCAGAAGTGCTAAGCCAAGCAGCTAATGTAGCCCGGGGCATTTCATGGGAAACGAAAAAGAAGATGGTTATGAAAGAAATCCTTCAGATTATTCAAAGTTGGAAACTTGAAATAGCTATTAAGGTCCTTAAAAATTTCTAATTTGGTGCGAGTACTTAGACCCTCATAACATTTAGAATAAAAGAGCTCCTTACTGCAAGGTATAGGGGCTTAGGCTTTTTCTAGCCTATTTAGCTTTTGTATTTTTTACGGGATTTTTTCTAGATAGTTAACTTGGCAAAGAAAACTTTGGAGCGTAACGGAGTCGAACCGTTGGCCTCAACAATGCCATTGTTGCGCTCTACCAACTGAGCTAACGCCCCTTATTATAGGAAGGAGAAAAATAGTTTAATTTCTTGCTTTTCTTTTTACAAGAAAGAAAAAGTTTTTTTACTATTAGTTGTAAACTATAGAAAACTTATGATTTTCGATCATATAGAAAAAGGGTCCGCTGATCCTGTATTTGGCCTGGTCAGGGAGTTCAAATTAGATCCTAGAAAAGACAAGCATTTTTTAGGAATTGGTGTCTATCAAGACGAAAGAGGAAAAAAAGCGCATTTTACTTCTGTTTTAGCAGCTCAAAAAATTGTAGAAGAGCAAAGAAGGGAAGCAAACTATCTACCTATTAAGGGGAGTTCTGAGTTCACAGACACTTATGGGAGCTTGGTTTTTACAGAAAATGTTTGGGAAGAAATTAAAGAACGCACATCTTCTGTACAAACCTTAGGTGGAACAGGTGCTCTAAAAGTTGGTTTTGATTTTTTGAATCAATTTATATCTAACAAAATCTGTTATTTTGAGCCTACTTGGCCTAACCATAAACAGATCATAAATCACATAGCAATGGATGTTACAACAGCCTCTTATTTGGATAGTAATAAGTTAGTGGACTTTGAAAAAATTTTAGATGTTTTGTCTCATTTGCCTGAAAAAACCACTGTTCTTTTGCAGGCAAGCTGCCATAATCCAACAGGGGCAGATTTTAGTTACTCTCAACTTAAAGAACTTTCAGAACTTATGTTGAGAAAAAAGCTTCTCCCTTTTTTTGATCTTTCTTATCAAGGATTAGGAATGTCCCTTTCAGAAGATGCTTATTCTATTCAGATTTTTATAAAAGATGGGCACGACATGCTTGTTGCTGCAACTTGCTCAAAAAACTTTGGTCTTTATAGTCAAAGGGTAGGTGCCCTTTTTGTTGTAACACAAAACGATAAACAAAAAGAAAATGTTAGTAGCAATTTAGGGCCTTTGATTAGAGCAAATTACTCCAACCCTCCCTCGTTTGGTGCAGATTTAGTAACCTGTGTTTTAAGAAACTCTCAATTGAGAAATAAATGGGAACTGGAGTTAGAACAAAGACGAAGTAGATTAGCTAATTTAAGATCGCAGCTTGTAGGTGAACTTAGTCAAAAGTCCACAGCAAACTTTGATTTTTTACTTAGGCAAAAAGGGATGTTCTCTTACTTAGGGTTAAGCGAAATGCAAGTGCAAGAGTTAAAAGATAAGTTTGGTATTTATCTTTTAGGTAATAGTAGGATGAATTTTGCCAGTTTAAATAAAAGTAATTTTGCGTTTATTTTAGATGCAATAGTTAAAGTATGTAAATGATTAGATCTCCTTATATTGTTCTTTTTGTCTGTCTATTTTCTTTACTTAACCTGCCTCAAAAAGCTGTGGATAACTTGCGCTCTTTAAGTGTCGCTTGTGTAGGACCTGCTTGGCAACTTTTGGCAAAAACACCTCATGTGTCTATTAAAAATGAGTCAGCAGAAAAGTTTCTAAAACTAGAAAATCAATCCTTGAAAACGCAAATAGCTGCTGTTCAAGAATGGCTGCAATTTGACCAGCGCATTGAGGAGCAAGTAGAACAATATCTTTCGTTGAATGAGCAGGAAAATGAACTATATTGGCGTGATTTTTTTCAAAGACGGTCTGAAGAGTTAGCAAAACTCGTAAAAATGCAATTAGAAGCGCTTCCTGCGACTATTATTTTTAGAGACCCTGCTTTTTGGAGTAGTAGCGTATGGATCAACATAGGGGAAAGCGACAACTCAAAAATTGGACGAAAAATTATTGCTAAAAATAGCCCTGTCGTTTGTGGAAGTTCTTTGATTGGCCTTGTAGAGTATGTGGGAAAATCTAAGTCAAGAGTAAGGTTAATTACTGATGCGGGCCTTGTCTTATCTGTACGAGCCATTAGGGGGAAAGTATCTGACCAAGAGTTCATGCAAGTAACGAACTTGTTTTTAGATAGAATAAAAGCTAGAAAAGATCTTTTTAATAAAAAAGAGGACTTTGAGTCCTTTATTTCTATTTTAGATAGTATCCAAAGTAAGTTGTCACAAGCTAAAAGAGATCTTTATTTAGCTAAAGGGCAAGTTATGGGATCTAGTAGTCCACTTTGGCGATGTAAACAGACAGTGTTGCAAGGAATTGGGTTTAACTATGATTATCCTGATGAAGAAGGGCCGGCAAGAGATTTGAGAACAGGCAAGTACATGAATGAAAAAGGAGAGCTTCCTGAAGTTGCCATTCTAGAGAAAGGAGACTTACTAATAACTAGTGGCATGGATGGTGTTTTTCCACCTAATCTTCGTGTAGGAGTTGTGTCAGAAGTAGATGACTTAGATGACGGAAGTTATGCTTATAGTTTAAAGGCAATTCCAACTGCTGGTGATTTTAACGATCTATCGGAAGTATTTGTGCTTCCTCCTCTTTGCTATGAGCTTGAATAATGGCGTTTTTAAGCTCTTTGTCTGATGTTGGTAAAAAAGCATATTCATACATGTCTTTTCTCCTTTCTTTATAATGGTCTTTTTCCAAAGACTTTTTAATTTGCATAAGACTTGTATCTGGTTTGTTTACATTTAGTATTTCTCCGCAACTGTGTAGATTCTTAAGTCTATTTATAGAAATTGTAGAATTACTAATAAAAAACATAGGTCTATTAAACGTTAGAAAATCATAGCCTACAGAAGAAAAATCCCCAATATATGCATCTGCTATATCTAAAAGAGGATAAACAGGTGGAAAGTCTATTAAGGGAACAACATTTTGCATATGTTCTAACTTTCCTAAAAATGGATAAACCACTTCAGGATGGTTACTTTCCAAGTTGGGGTGAAGTTTTAGTATGACATTAAATTCATCTGAAAGAGCTCTTATAAAAGAGGTTTCCAATTGGTAAAAGGAAGAAATCTCTTGAAATGTCGGAGCATAGATAAGTGTTTTTTTGTCATTATTCAAAAAAGGAGAAATTTCTTTTTGTAATAGGTCTTTATAAAAGTCGATATGTTGTAGATAAAACCGATATCTTAGATTCCCCATAAAAATTGGGTTGGTAATTTCAGCATACACCTTTTTTTCCTTTAAAAAATCTACCATATGCTCTCCATAAAGAAGAGTAAGGTCTTGTTCTTTAAATTGCTCAAGCCAGTATACATCGCTATGTTTATCAGAGACTCCATGTGGAGTATAGATAGAGCGCATATTGCACCCATTGAAAAAAGCCTGCATTAAGGGCTTAGGCCAAAAATTAGTATGAATTAACAAATTGTAATTTTTTAGGATCATCTCTTTAGCATTTTCTAAAGAGATGATGGGTATAATTTCGATATGCGGGTAAAATTTACGAAGTAGGTTTTCATTTTCTGGATCTCTAGATAGCATTGGAGCATTTAAGAGAAGACAGAGTGGTGCTATATGATCTAACAAGTGGTAAGAATTAAGAGGATCTAGGCAAATAGGTCTTATATTTTTTGTTTCCAATTTTCCTCTTGGTTAAAACAGTTTCTGTAAAGGTCTTTCCTAATAACTGTATCTATTTTTGGATCTGAATGAAAAATATTTTTTAAAGCTTCAGAGTTGATGTCATGAAATATTTCTCCACAAGAAAAAAGAGGAGCATCGGATTTTGTCTTGTCAGTCAGAAAGTACATGGGCTTTTGATAGGTAAGAAAGTCGTATCCAATAGATGAAAAATCACCAAGATACCTATCAACGTAATCAATTAACGGATAAATGCAAGGAAAGTCATGTAAGAACATAATATTAGGTTTATCTTCAAATTGTAGCATGAGCATTTCCTTCCTATAGTCTTGCTTTCTAAGGGTATTAGGATGAAGTTTAACGACAAGGTTAAAATTTGAGGGAAAAGACTTTAAAAGCTTTTCAAAAACGATATGCAAAGATGAATTTGCCTCATAATCTTCCCAGGTAGGAGCATACAAAACAATAGGCTTTTGATCAGAAAATTTTTGTAATTTCTCCTCAATGATCTTTTTATAAAAGCTTTTATGTTTATTAAAATATTCAAATCGATAATTACCAACTTCGACTACCTTTTGCTTTTTTAAAAGGTTTTTTCCCTTTAGGAAACTTTTCATCTTTGACCCATATAATAAAAGGGTATTTTCTTGAAGAAGAGGATCAAAAAATGAGCTGTTTCTACCCTTATCTGATAAGCCATGTGGACACCAAACAAATTCCATCTTTTGATATTCCTGAGGAAACAATATAAAAAGAAGTTCTAAATAAGGCCTTGTTAAGCAGGATATAATTTTTTCAGCATGTTCAATGAGGTATTGAACAAATAAATGTGACTCAACATAAATTGCCTCTAAGTCAGGGTAATAAGTTTTTGCTTGGTGAAAAATATCTTCATCAGTAACGATTAACGGGATCTTTAGTAAAGCAGAAAGCGGAGCTAAGTGATCTAAATAATGAAAATCTTTATTTGTAATAATACTAACTGTTGTCATTTAACATATCTCTTTTTTCTTAATTGTAATGATTAATAAGCTAGAGCTTCAAGCTTTAAAAAAATGGTTTTTCAATAATAAACGAGAATTTTCCTTCAGAGAAAATCCTACTCCTTATTCTGTTTGGATATCTGAAGTAATGCTGCAGCAAACAAGGGCGTCAGTTGTTGTCTCTTATTTTAACCGTTGGATGCAACTTTTTCCTGATATTGAAAGTTTGGCAAAAGCGAATATTAGCCAGGTAATGAAAGCCTGGGAAGGACTTGGCTATTATTCCAGAGCTAAGAGACTTCACATTGCTGCTAACGAATTGGTAGAAAAACATAAGGCAAAAATTCCTGATGACCCCCAAGTTTTAAAAACGATTACAGGAATTGGTCCTTATACAGTAGGAGCTATATTATCTTTTGCTTTTCGAAAAAAAGCACCAGCAGTTGACGCTAATGTAATTCGCGTGATCACCCGATTTTTTGGAATAGAGATGGAAGTTTCCAAATCAGAAGCAAAAAAGCTTATTGAAGATAAGACTCTTTTATTTTTAGAAGGAGAAAAGCCCTATGTTATTATGGAAGCGTTAATCGAGCTAGGCGCCTTAGTATGTCAAAAAAAACCTATTTGCTCCATGTGCCCTTTAAAAGAAAATTGTAAAGCAAATAGAGAAAACAAAGCAGAATACCTTCCTTTAAAAAAAGAAAAAAAATCAACAGTGCCGATTACCAGAATGGCATTTATTCTACAGTATGATGAGGAGTTTTTGATCTTCCAGGAAAAAAAAGAATTAATGAATGGGCTTTATCAGTTTCCTTATATCGATAGTGAATATGTTACAGAAAGTGAATTGCATATTTGGCTTAAAGAAAAAGAAATGCCGTATCAAAAAGTTGAAAGACTCGTTTCAGTAAAGCAGTTTTTTACTAATTTTAAAGTAACGATTTACCCCTTTTTGATTCGTGTAACAAAAAAAGTTCCAGTGAGTGATATGCAATGGGTTACATATAGTAAGATGAAAACCTTGGCTTTTTGTTCCGGTCATCGTAGGATTGTTAATCAGCTAAAGGATGTTTCATGAATATATTGCATTTAGAAGCCTCTACTGGATGGGGTGGTCAAGAAATCAGAATTTTAAAGGAAGCTATTGGCATGCGCCAAAAAGGCCATACTATAGTTTTTGTTATCGCAAAAGGAGGGATTCTAGCCAAAAAAGCTCGAGAAAATAATTTTCAAGTATATGAACTATTTTTTGCTAAAAAATATTGGCTATTTACTCTTTTCGCTCTTTTTAATATTTGCAAAAAAGAAAAAATCCAGCTTGTAAACACCCATTCGTCTTTAGATGCCTGGATAGGAGGCATAGCGGCAAAACTTTTGAGACTTCCTGTTGTTAGAACGAGACACTTATCGGCTAAAGTAAAAAAAGGCTTAAATAGCAGAATCATTTACAACTATTTAGCCGATTTTGTTGTTACCACCTGCACAAAGATTGTACCAATCTTGTCTGAGCAGTCTAAAAAAAACCTTTCCTATTTTAAGTCGATACCTACAGGCATCGAGCCTAGTAGAGTATCTTATCAGGAAAACGATGCTCTTTCATTTCGGGAGAAATATCACGTTGCTAAAGATGATATTTTAATTGGCATGGTTTGTTTTATGCGCTCTTGGAAGGGGATTGAAGATTTTTTTGGAGCAGCTAAAATCCTTAAAAATCATAAAAATCTAAAGTGGATGATAATAGGAAAAGGGCATAGTGAAACATACATTAGAAAAGCCAAAGAAATGCAGCTGGAAGGTCAAATTATTTTCACAGGGCATTTAGATGATCCATTTACTGCAATAGGTGCTCTGGATATTTTCACTTTGCTAAGTACTGCTAATGAAGGCGTTTCGCAAGCCTCTTTACAAGCAGCGTTCTTAAAAAAGCCCCTTATTACAACCTCCACAGGAGGGCTTTGTGAAGTATGTCTTAACAATAAAACTGGTATTATAGTGCCTACTCATAGTCCAGACAAAGTAGCTGAGGCTGTCTTACAGTTAACTAATGGATCTCTTCGTAAGGAATATGGAGAAAATGCCCATAACTTAGTTAAAAAGCAGTTCTACTTTGAGAAAACCATCAATGACATGGAAAAGGTATATGCCAAACTAGTGTCTTAATCCAGTTTCTTCCTTTTTTTAAACTATGTCTAATAAACTCTTACTCTAAATTTTTAATAAAAGTAAAATATTCGGGTTTTAATTTAAAAAAGGTTTTTTATGTCTTCAATTACAAGTTATCTCATAAGTACAGTTTCAGCTTTGCGCAATCCTCGAGGGGCAGAAGAAATGGTAAAAGAAAAAAAAGTTGTAGTTGCAAACCCTTGCTTGACAGTTCCTGCCCAAGTTGCTTTTATGAGTGCAATTCCATTAGCCATTGTAGAAACCACTTTTAGTGGCCTTGCTAAGATGTTTGCAACGCGCCTGCCAATTAATCAACAGCAGCACGTTATAAATGAATGGTTTGATAGTAGTTCCTTTTCTGTTATCTGGGCTGTTAGAAGCTCAGTAGTTAATCTTTTTCATGGCTATTTGCCAGATAATGAAAAGCTAGCTATTAAGCTTTTTAGAAGGGAAACAATGCCTGCAGAGTATCGTAGAGTATTCAGTGATATCTAACCCTTTTTTTAATATGGCAAAGAGCTGTTAGTTTTTTTTGAAATAATTTTCTGCAAAAACCGCCATGCTCTTTTTTAGAAAATCTAAAAGAGATTTGCCGCTTTCTATTTTTATATTAGGGGGACAGTCGCAGAGTTGGTCCCTAATTACAAAATAAGTTTTTTTTGATTCTGTCTTTGGATAAATTATTTGTAGAATTTCCCACTGTTTTTTCATCAACTCTTGTACTTCGTCAGAGTCTTCTTTTAGGTTTTCTTCAATGGCATGGTTGAGTTTTTTTAAAAAAAGGCCATATTCTCTTCCGTAATTCTGTGCTTTAACTAAGTTCACTTCACTAGCTTTTTCCTTAAAGGCATTATAATATTTTTCGCCTGCTTGCAATAAGTTGTTTTCAAATTGTTTTGCTGTCTTATCTAAATAGGCTTTATCAAAATATTCTACATATTCTTGTTTGCTTTTAAAATTTTCAAAGTATGTTGATATATCTTGCGTAATATCCATATTAGTTCCTTCTTTATAATAGTTTATCATTGATTCAAGCATTTTAAGGATTTTTCTTAACCGCTCTTGTTCTTTTGTTAAAATTTTCTTTTGAGTTGTAAGAGCTCTGAGTTTATCAACTGGTTTCTTACATAAAATGGATTTAATTTTTTTCAGGCTAAAACCGAATTCTTTGAAAGAGAGTATTTGTACTAAAAGGAGTAATTCATTGATTCCATAATAGCGCCGCCCATTAGCCATCCGGATGCTGGGAACTAGAAGACTAATTTCATCATAATAACGAAGTGTGCGAACACTTACTTTAGAAGCATTTGCCAATTGTTGTATTGTATACTCCATAAGTTTCTCGAATTATTTTCTGATAGTAATATCATAAAATATTCCGTAGTGTCACATACAACAACAAAATGCAAATGATGTTGTGAGACTCAAAAAATGCAATTTGCGAAATTACTTATTTATTCTCGAGCTTATTTTTTATCTTATAATAAAAAGGAGCTGAGTATTTTATGCCAATTAATCCAGCGGAACTAAGGCGAGGTAACTTTTTAAAAAGATCTCGAGCTTTATTATAATTATTAAGTTCTATATAGGCATCAATCACTTCTAATATATAGCTAGGGCTAAAAAGATCTCCGATAAGCTCTTCGGAAAAAATAATTTCTAAAAGATTTTCACCTTCCTCAAACTCATGTAATTGAGCATATGCTTTAGCAAGTTTCGTTAAAGCATCCATTTTATCTTCTGGAGCACTAAGAATAGAAATAATTTCTTGAGCTCTTTTTAATAGGTCTTTTGCTGCAGCTTTATGATTTAGCCTAATATAGCTTAATGCAATATCGATTAAATTATTGATTTTAAAATTTTGTGGATATTCTGGGCTGTCTTCAAGATTTCTTACTAGCCTTTTAGATTGGAAAGAGCCTTCGTTATTACTAAATTCTTTAGCTCTATCAACAATAGATTTAAGTTCTAAAACGGGTGCATTTAAATCCGAAATGGATTCAATAGCTTCTGTTAGTAGTGTATTAGCTTTGGGTAAGTTTCCCCGTTGTTCATAAACTTTAGCAAGTTCAATAAAGGTCATTATTTTTGAATTTTTACAGCGTGCTTTAGCTTGAGAGTCCTTGCAATTTTGTATAAGCTGTTCAGCTTCGGAATTTCTAGAAGGGTTGCTAGACAAGGGCTCTCTAACTGGAAACAAAGCGTAAGCAAAATCTTCAACTTCAGATAGAATATCTTCAGCCTTGTCTAGGTTATTTAGACTAAAGTGCAATTTAGCAAGGTTAATTTTTGCAAGGAAAGATTCAAACTCGCCGTAATGATAAGAGTTATGCTCTTGTGGGTATTCCTTATAAAAATAATCGACTGCCTCTTCAATTTCTTGGAGCATTGTTTGTGCTAAGGGAATATTTCCCAAATCGATTTGAAGTTTGGCAGCATCTGTCAAAAGATCAATTTGGTATAATTTTATGCGAGAGGAACTATGCACGTCATAAAGCGTTTTAATTTCAGATGCTTTTTGCATTGCTTCTTGTACAACTTCCGCGGCTTTTGCTGGGTTGTATTGCATATATAGTTTTGCTATGTCAAATAGGCTAGTACAGACATCAGGTTTAGATATAAAGTGATCATCAAAGACAAAAGCCAAACTTCTAGCTGCTTGCAAAAGATGTTCAGCTTTTTCATAGTTTTTTTGAGTAATGCTATTTTGTATCTCTTTTTTAAGAGCATCAAAAACGGGATGTAATAGATAGCTTCTTAAATGAGTTTCATCAACAGTTCTTTTAGAGTCTCTAGCTTCTAGAAAAATAGCTGTTAATGCAGCGTACATGCCAACTTCAGCAAAATCTTTAACTAAGTCAGTCAAAGCGCTGACTCGCAGGAGAGTATTTTTACAGGAAAGAATAGCGTTAGTAGCTTCCTGAAAAAACAGGGTAGCCTTAGCTAAATCTCCTTGTTTGGCATATGCTTTAGCAATAAAACTTAAAATATTAGCATTTTTAATTTCAGCATCCCTTTCCCATTTAGGAAGCATCCTCTCAAGAAAATATGCGCACCTCATTATAAAATCATTATCAAACGAAGGGTATTTTTTGAGTTGGTCTATTAAAGGTCTACCAGTTGATTTAAGTAGTTCTTGAGCAGAAAAACGGCGAGCTATACGGATGTCTCTAGCTTTTTTAAAAAGCACTAAAGCTTTGTCAAAATTCCCAATTTGTATATGGACTTTGGCTAATGAAATATAAGAACCTGATCGAAACTGAGGAGCTGAATTGATAATACTTTCTGCGTTTACTAGAAACTGGGTTGCAAGCCTCGTATCTCCAACGAAAGCATGATCGATGGCTAGAGAATACAGTTCCCTTACTTTTTTTTCTATACCCCCAATGTAGGAGATAGCATCCTTTGCTACCTCAAGTACTTGCATTGCTTTTTCGTGAAACCTTGAACTTTTATCTGTGCTTATGACCTCATAAGCTCTTTGAGAAAGTGTATAAAGTCGAAAGGCCGCGTGAGGATCAGAATGCTCAGCAATTAAATCAACGATAGATTCTGGAGTAGATTGTAAATAAGAAGACTTGGGAGTGACTACATTATTATTAACAGCATTAGTAGAATTAATTGACATGATATTAACTACTTTAAATTTTGGAACGAAGGATTCTATCGTTAATTTATTTAATTCAAAAGGTTTTATTTTTGATTAAAGCATTCAGCTCATTCAGGTAAATTTCACAGCTTTAACCAATAAATATTTAAGGTTGTCAATATTTCAAAATGACTGCAAAATTCTCAAAAGAAGAACCTACTAACATTTTCAATTGAGGGGAAAAAATGGAGCTTAAAAGCAATAGATTCATCCAAATTTTAAAGCGCCATTGGAGTACTATACTCGCAGGGCTAGTTTTAATATCTGTGCTTTTCTATAGGCAGGCTACCAATAAAAAAAGGACAGAACAAGATCTATTATTAAAAGACTCCATTTATGCTAAGTGGGAAAAGAATCCCTCAGATGAGGGCAACTTTCAAGAATTGGAAAAGCTGTTAAAGCGGAATGAATCTCTCCATCATGTCTATGGCAGTCTGATTGCTCAAAAACTTCTTGAGATGCAAAAGGTAGACAAAGCTTATGAGTTTTCTAAAAAGCCACTGGAAAACCTAAAAGAAATCTCTTCCGAGTATGCTGAGTTTGTAGAAACTTCCTTGCTTATTTCTCAAAATAAATTAAAGGATGCCTTGACGCGATCTTATGAACTTGATGAAAAGATTACTGATTTTACGAAACTAAAATTTTACAATCTTCTTCGTATTTCTCTAATAGAAAAGAGCTTAAGCCATAAAACAGAAGAACTTAAAGTGTTAAATCGCTTAAGCACTATGCTTGAAAATAAAGAATTTTTAGAAGAAGTGCAAACATATGCAGACTACATTTCTTCTAGGAAAAAAACCTTATCTCATTAACTTTCAGTAGGTCCTTTATTATCATGCAGGTGATGTGATGATCCTGCAATAAGTCCCATTAAAGCAAACAATACAAAAGGAACAAAGAGAGCTACAACGATCCTTACAATCCCAATGATGATTTGTGTCGCTTTTTCCTGCTTTTTAAGCATTCCATAGTACTTGCCAAGTACTTTATTAATCTGTTCAGGAAAGATTACGGCTACTATAGCCCCTACACCTGCAAAAAGAATGCTTAAGCCTGCTCCAATAAAAAAGTCAAATAAACTGGATATTGTAGCAATCAAGACGGCAAGTGCAGCAAAAATTTCGTTGGTGTACTTTTTCCCAAAGTCTTCTAACTCTTTGAAAGACATGCCTTCTTTAGGTTTTTCTGTTGGTTGTTTGTTTTCGTCCATTTTGCCCCCTTATGGAAAATTACCCCAATTTAGGTAATACTCCCTTTATTAATATTAAAATAATAATTTTAATTTTTTGCAAACGCCTCTTTTCTTTATTTTTTTTTATAAATTTTCTTAAACTAAGCCTCTTCAAACCTAACTACAATTGTTTAATGTTAAATTCGAGTTATGAATTTGATAGGCAGAAAAAAAGAATAAGATCGTTTTGCTTCCTGATTCTAAGTATCTTACCATTATGGGGGTTATTTTTTTTAGAGGAAAGAAAAGTTTGCTTCGATCGCTTTGAATATGCATACCAAAAAAAATCAGACAAAATAGAGGAGCCATCCATCTATATTGAGAAAAAACAGCTTAAGATGGATAAGCTGAAGGATTTAAAAGTATTTTATTTGAAAAAAAGACCAGATAGGGGAAAAGGAAAAACTTATCTTATTGAGGAGGTAACTGGAGTATTTCCTCTTGAATTGCCTTCAAAGTTTTACATTAACTTTACCCCTTTTCCTAAACTAGGTTATCAGCCGTCTGACTATGAATTAGAAATTTCTCAGAATAATGATGGTTTTATGGCCCTACAAAAATTCAATAAAGATGCCTTT
>JASFVE010000010.1:0-33950 GCA_050049995.1 Chlamydiota bacterium
CTGAAAACTTTATTACTATTGCTGATATTATTGTAAAAAGAAAAGAGTTGTACTCGCAGATTGTTGTAGTTGTAAGTGCTATGGGAGATACAACAGATAATTTACTCTCTTTAGCTAAAAAAGTGAACCCCAACCCTCCCACTAGAGAGCAAGACATGTTGGTTTCAGTAGGGGAAAGGATAAGCATTTCTCTTCTTGCAATGGCACTATCCTTAAAAAATATTAAAGCCATCAGCTTTACAGGTTCACAGTCAGGAATTATTACTTGTGACAACCATAGCAATGCTAAAATTATTGATGTGAAGCCTCATAGGATAGAAGAGTATTTAGCAAAAGGATATGTCGTGATTGTTGCAGGCTTTCAAGGTGTCTCAAAGAGCAAAGAAATCACTACGTTAGGTAGGGGAGGTTCGGATACTAGTGCTGTTGCTCTAGCAGTTGCTTTAGGTTCTAAAAAGGTAGAGTTTTATAAAGATGTTGAAGGAATTTTTGATAAAGATCCTCATCAGCATAAAGAGGCTCAGCTTTTTAAGAGGCTTTCATTTGAACAAGCTTTAGATGTTGTAGGGAAAAATAGTCAGGTTTTGCATCCCAGGTGTGTCCAACTGGCTATGCGAAACAATATTTCCCTTCAAATCTTGTCTTTTAAGACTCAGGAACTATCTAAAGACATTTCCACTTTAGGGACTATAATAAGTTCTTTTGGGGTAAGAGAGGATAAAAAATATTTTTATGAACAAGAGGTAATTTAAAAATGGGCTGGGGGAAGTACAATTAATGCAGATCGTAGTTGAAAATCCAAGAGTAAATGCAGGTTTTAGCTCTACCTATAGCGACTCATTAAGTACATGTTATCGAGAAACAATTCAACAAATACTAAAAAAAGCACTTCCCAATAAACTTTTCTTTTCGACTGATATCTCGACGCAGATTATCCAGAAAAGACAAGCTTTTGTTCATGACTTTTTTCCTATGGTTAAATGGGATTTTCCAGAAAATAATGCAGGATCTGTTTCTGTTGTTTTAATTTGTTCACACAGACTGAATGCAAGCAGTTTTTTTTATGACATGATTAGTCGGTTTTTAATCCCACATAAGAGATTAAACCTGGACTTATTTTTTTCAGCGGACTTCCGATTACCAGAAATATCTGATAGCCCTTTTACTGCGGCAGAAATTAGCTTTTCTATTCAAAGCTCCCAAGAGTTGGAGGAAATCAAAAAAAGTTATCGGTCTATTGAAACAGAAATTCGATTAGGCGTTGTTTCCAATTATCATGCAAGTCGAATTTTAGAGTTTAAAGGGCTTTCTTTAGATGGTAAGACTGCAATGATCCAAGAAAAAATTGGATCATTAATTCAAAATCGTTCTAAAGAGTTTGACCGCAGCATTGTTACACAAATGCAGCATTTTCTAATAAATTGCCAAGAAGAATTCAAAAGTATAAGAGACTATCATCATATTAGCCGCATTATCTCAGTTTTACATACGCTTAGAAAGCTGTTAAACCAACAAATTACTGAGCAGCCCAATCAAAGGCATTTAATTGTTAAATTTCTAAAAACAAAAGTAAAAACAAAAACTGCTGAAAAATTTGTTTTAGGAATTATGGTTGGTTTAAATTTTTTAAGAAAAAGAGAAGTATTTGAAAAAACTCATTTAGTCAGAGCTATTAAAGATTTCTTGCCTAATGTTAAGGCAATTGATGATTCCTTTTTTTTAGATAGAAACCGAGAGAATTCCATACAGTCAGTTTATTTAGAAATCGAAAAGAAAGACGGACAAGATTTCAGCTATGAAGAAGTAAAGCTGCTTAGAAAAAATCTCCCTGAGCATTTAAAAGGTTATATTGAACATTTGATGCATCCTGTATTTATGCCGAGAAATGAAGAAGAAGTTTTAAAAAACATTATGGTTCTTTCTAAGCAACTCAAGTATGTTAATGATATTCCCCAAGTAATTATTAATTTTGAAGAACAGAAAGAAGAAGAGTTATCTTATACAGTTATTTTATTACGGGTTTTAAACAAGCAAAGTAAACCTTTATATGACCTCTTACCCATGAATGGTGAGATTAAATTTATTTCCGAAAGAGTAAAAAAAGTGGGAGTGATCAGAAAAAAATATTACAAGGAAGCCAATGTTTTTAAAGCCTTAGTTAACAAATCGAAGTATTATCGATCCAATCTAACTTTAGATATTCAAAGGGCAAGGCAAGATATTGCGCTAACTATCCAACAGATATTTGGAGAGATAAGGGATTACAATGGCGGGATGATTTTAAAGCAAAATGAGACATTCAATGACCTTAAAATTCATATAGGTAAACTCAGTCTTCAAAATGAACTATTTTTGGAAAAGTTTTTTTTCTCACTTTCTCCTGTAGAAATGAGGAGCCTTTTAAAGCCTGCACCTTTGAAAAACTTATTTTTTCTTTTTTTACACTGTTTAAAAAAACAAAAAAATAACGAAAGACATGGAGTGGTTGTTAAAATTCAAGAAGAGGCAGTCTATGTTGCTATGCCATCGCAAAGTATTACGAAAAACAAGTCTCTTACGGCTGCTATAGAATCATTAAAAATTGATTCTTATAGGTTGGTAGCTAGTAAATTTGATCCTTTAGAAGTTCCCTTGCAAGGGTATATTTTCTTTTCAAATAATCATGCTGAAAAGAAAAGGTTTGTACAAACATTGCAACAGTCTCTTGACTTTTGATAGAAGCATCAGAAAATATAAGGATGTTTCAAACGAAAAAGAAAATTTCATGGCTAAAAAAAATATTCTTATAGCCCCTTCCATTTTATCTGCAGATTTTGGCCATCTTGCTGAAGAATCAAAAAAATTGGAAGAGGCTGGAGCAAATATGATTCATATTGATATAATGGATGGTCATTTTGTTCCTAATCTTACCTTAGGCCCTAAAGCAGTTGCTGCAATTAATAAAGCTACAAAGCTATTTCTGGACGTCCACATTATGGTTTATCAACCATTTGAATATGTAGAAAGGCTTGTTGAATCTGGTGCTGATAGAATAACGTTTCATTTTGAAGCAACAGAAGATGTAGAGGATACTCTCAATTTCATCCGTAAATGTAACTGTGAGGCTGGACTTGCTTTTCGGCCTGAAACAAGTCGCGAGTTTATTCCAAAGTATTTAGATAAATGCGATTTGATTCTCCTAATGACGGTATCACCGGGGTTTGGAGGGCAAAAATTTATGCATGATGTGTTAGAAAAGGTTAAATTCACAAGAGACTGGATTGATAGCAAAAACATTCGTAAACATGGCAAAGTAGGTTCAAATTCTATGCCTCCTTTTGATATTCAAGTTGACGGAGGAGTTAATTTAGAAACAGCAGAGCTTTCTGTTGAGGCTGGTGCTAATGTATTAGTTGCTGGAACCTATCTTTTTCAGCAGCCAGACATGTCCTTAGCTATTAAACATCTAAAAGAAGTAAAGTAAAGATATGAAAAAAGTTGTTGTAATCGGCGGCGGGACAGGAAATTTTGTCGTTTTAAGGGGTCTTAAAAAATATGAAGTTGATCTTACAGCAATAGTTTCCATGGCAGATGATGGGGGAAGTACGGGAATACTGCGTGATGATTTAGGGGTATTGCCGCCGGGAGATGTGAGGCAATGTTTAGTTGCGTTGTCTGATTCGAGCAGGCTTATGCGTAGTTTGATGAACTACCGTTTTAAGAATGGCAACCTAGGAGGTCACAGTTTTGGTAACCTACTTCTTTCAGCTCTGGAAAAAGTAACGGGAAGTTTTGAAAAAGCGGTCGAAGAGGCCGCTCGTATTTTATATATAAAAGGCAAGGTCATCCCAGTTACCATCCATCAAACCCGCTTAAAGATGATTCTTAATAACCGGAAAATCTTGGAAGGAGAAAGAGAAATCTATCTTTCCCAGGAAATTGATCGTGGATATAAAAGCATATATCTAGAGCCCTATCCGAAAGTTAACCCTAGAGTAATTACCGAAATAAAAAACTCTGATGTAATAGTTATTGGTCCAGGAGGATTGCATACCTCTTTGATTCCAAATCTTCTAGTACAAGGAGTAAGTAAAGCTCTGCAAGAGACGCAGGCAAAAAAAGTTTTCATTGTTAACTTAATGAATAGAAAAGGGCAGACAACAGGCTATAAAGTTAGCGATTATTTAAAAGAAATAGCGCAGTTTAGCCATCCTAACATTTTTGATTACATCATTGTAAATACCAAAAAACCGCCAGAAGATCTTATTAAAGCCTATTCTGATGAAGGCGATCTCGTGGAAAATGATTTAGATGACCCAAGGATTGTTTTTGCGGACGTTATAGGAGATGCTGTAGAACAGCCAAAAGGGGATATTCTTATTAAAAGGAATCTTATTCGTCACGACTCAAAAAAACTTGCAAATGAGATTATGAAAATTGTTAATTATCTTTGATTTAGATGACACACTAGTCGATACTAGCGGAACTTTAACGCCAAGTCAGCTTAAATGTTCTTTGGAAGCTATGATTGAAGAAGGGTTGGTAGTTAAAAATTTTAATGATGCTTTATTGTATCTTCATAAAATTGACAAGCACACTGCCAGCGCAAAAGAAACTATAAAACTTTTTTTAAAATCTTATTGTGATGACATAAGTTTTTTTGAAACTGGTATTAAAAAAATTTATCATGATTTACCGGAAAATTTCAATATTCTCCCCTTGCCGGGTGTAAAGAATATTCTTGAAACTTTAAGGAAACAACATCATTTAGCCATAGTCTCCAGCGGTAAGGAAAAATTTCAATTTTTAAAATTGAAAAAAGCTGGAATTGAACCCTCCATTTTTACTAAAATAGTTGTCACACCGAATGCTGAAAAAAAACCACACTATAAAAATCTTTTAGAGGAATTTAAAACAAACTCTAACCAATCGCTGGTGTGTGGGGATAAGGTGTTAGTTGATCTTTTACCTGCTAAAGAGCTGGGTATACATACTGTACACATGCTATGGGGTAGGGGGAAGAATCAGACTACTGGCAAACAATGGGCTGATTATACTATTAATGAGTTGCCGGAAATTTTAAAAATTATTGAGGAATTATGACAACAACCAATCAGATCACTCCAGGGATGACTCTCGATATGGACGGAAAAATTTATCGAGTCGAATCAAGTGTGAAGGTCTCAGTGCCTAAAGGTTCTCCGATCATTAAGGCGAAATTAAGAGATTTGCTCACAGATCAGATGATTGAAAAGAATTTTAAATTAAATCAACCGATAGTAGAAATTTCTTTAGAGGAGCACCAGTTAGAGTTTCTATATCCAGAGAAGAAAAGTTTTTTGTTTTTAGACATTGCTAACTTGGAACAAATCATGGTACCTGGCGATATTTTAGGTGATAAAATCAATTACTTAAAAGAAGGTATTGCGGTAAAGGCGGTTCTCTATAAAGATACAATCTTTTCTTTAGAGCTTCCTCAATTTCTTGAGCTGATGGTAATAAAAACAGAGTCAACAGAAGAGGCTATGGCTGTATCTAGCTCAACTAAAAAAGCTACTTTAGAAACTGGGGCAAATGTGGATGTACCACTTTTTATTGAAACAGGTGATGTGGTCAAAGTGGACACCCAGTCAAATGAATACATTCAAAGAGTTTAATTAAGGGGAGGAATTCGTGAAAATAGACGATATTCAAAGAATAATGAAGCTTCTTGAGGAAAGTAAACTTGAGAAGATGGTTATTAAACATGAGGATTTCGAGCTGCACTTAGAAAAACCTTCTAACAATGCGCAGCCGGCAACAATTGTTCAGCCGCAAATTCAACATGAACCTCAACAGCCTGCTGCTTTGCCAAATCAAAGTGCTACTGCAGTGGAGGAGATTAAAGGTTCTATGATTGAGTCTCCTATGGTAGGTACGTTTTATGCCTCACCAGGACCTGACCAGGCTGCTTTTGTAAAAGTAGGTGATAAAGTATCAGAAGATACAGTTGTCTGCATTGTTGAGGCAATGAAAGTCATGAACGAGGTAAAAGCAGGCATTAGTGGTGTTGTTCAAGAGATTTTAGTGGATAATGCAGAGCCTGTTGAGTATGGAACTCCTCTTTTTAGAGTCACTTAAAGTGTTGTTGTTATGAAGAAAGTACTAATAGCTAATCGCGGCGAGATTGCTGTCCGAATTATTAGAGCCTGTCATGATCTTGGCTTGCAGACTGTTGCTGTTTATTCAGAAGCAGATGCAGAGTCCTTGCATGTTCTCTTGGCAGACGAGGCAATATGTATTGGAGCCCCTCAAGCTGCTAAGTCATATTTAAAAATTCCTAATATCATTTCAGCTTGTGAAATTACAGATGCAGATGCAGTACATCCTGGCTATGGTTTCTTAAGTGAGAATGCTAACTTTGCTTCTATATGCGAAAGTTCTGGTCTTGTTTTTATCGGGCCAGACTCTAAGACTATTTCCTCATTGGGAGATAAAGCGAATGCAAAAGCCTTAGCTAAAAGTGCAAAATGTCCTGTCATCCCAGGTTCGGACGGTATTGTAGCTGATGTTAATGAAGGTTTGAAAGAAGCTATTAAAATTGGCTTCCCTATTTTTATTAAAGCCTCAGCAGGTGGCGGTGGAAAGGGGATTAGAATAGCTGTAAATGAAGAAGATTTTGTGAAGAAATTCTCTGCTGCTAAACAGGAAGCAGAAGCAAGTTTTGGCAATCCCGATATCTACATAGAAAAGATGATTGTGAATCCTCGCCATATTGAGATTCAAGTAATTGGTGATAAACATGGTAATTATGTTCACTTAGGTGAAAGGGATTGCACTATTCAAAGAAGAAGGCAAAAGTTAATAGAAGAAAGCCCAAGTCCTGTGCTGTCTCCAGCTATCAGGAAGAAAATGGGGCAAGCTGCCATAAATATTGTTAAGGCTGCGAAGTATCACTCTGCTGGAACTGTCGAGTTCTTATTAGATGATAAGAAGAACTTTTACTTTATGGAAGTTAATACTCGTATTCAAGTAGAACATACTGTCTCTGAAGAACTAACAGGTGTTGATTTAGTAAGGGAGCAGATTCGTGTCGCCATGGGGGAGAAACTTTCCTTTAGGCAAAAAGATATACATTTTGACTGTCATGTCATTCAATGCAGAATTAATGCAGAAAATCCTAAGAACAACTTTTCTCCATCACCCGGTAAGTTGAAATATTATATTCCTCCGGGGGGACCCCATGTTAGAATCGATTCTGCATGCTATAATGGCTGCATGGTTTCGCCTTATTATGATTCAATGATTGCCAAACTCATTGTGAAGGGTAAATCTCGTAAAGATGCCATTGCTAAACTTAAGCGGGCGCTTCGCGAGTTTCATATTATGGGCGTAGATTCAACTATTCCTTTCCATCGTTTTATGTTGGAAAATGAAAGATTCTTAAAAAACGATTATTGCTTGGATTTTATAGATTCGCTTACAGAACAAGGATGCACCTTTACTCTTGATGATGAATAATCTTGAGCTATTACATTCTTCCCAAGAAATTGAACAAGCAATTTGCCAAATAGCTGCCACTTTAAACGAAATCTATAAAGATAAGGATCCTATTATTATAGGCGTATTAAAGGGCTCTATTTGCTTTGTTTCTGATCTTATTAGGAAACTTTCGTTTCCTTTTACTTTAGAATTTATCAGAGCCAAGAGTTATGGTCTTAGGGGAGATAAACCACAAGAAGTGACCGTTGAAGGAGTCGATTTTGATATATCACGTAAAGATGTAATTGTAATTGATGATATATTTGATCGTGGAGAGACTTTGCATAAAATTATAGATGAACTAAATAAACATCATCCCTCTTCCATAAAAAGTGTTCTGCTTCTTCGCAAAAAATCAAAAAAAATGACTTTTCTCGAACCTGACTATACGCTGCTTGATATAGAAGATAAGTTTGTTATAGGTTATGGTCTTGATTATAAAGAGCACTATCGAGGCCTAGACGGTATTTATGCTTTCAAAAGCATTCCTTAAACCATCTTTTTGCGAGCTTTTTTACGAGATCCAATCTTTCCTTTTTTTCTACCGTAAGCAATCTCGTGTAAGTTTTCTACAGACATGAATGCCTGCGGATCTTCCCGTAAGACAATTTCTTTTAGTTCAGCTAAGTCAAGTCTCTCAACGATGACTAGTAATACGTCTCTGTCTTCTCCAGAAAAGCCTCCTTTTCCTTTGATAACAGTTAAGCCTAAACCTAACTCATGCATAATGATTTTACTAATTTTATCAGGTATAGAAGAAAGTATCATGACTGATTTCATCTCATCTAAGCCTGCTATAACCATATCCATCATTTTGACAGCCACAATGTAGGTCATCAAAGATTGAAGGGCTATATGCCAGTCTTTAAAGATCAGTCCATAAGCTGCAAAAATGAAAATGTTAATAAACAAGACAACTTGTCCAACAGTAAAACCTTTCTTTCGATTAATAAGAATGGCTAAAATTTCTGTTCCATCTGTACAGCCGCCATTCCTAATAATTAAGCCTACTCCTGCACCTAAAATAGCACCTCCAAAGACAATTACTTCAAGCATGTCGGCATCAAAAGGAGGAACACGTTCTAAAAGGCCTAGGAAAACGGCAAAGATTACAACAGCAAATAGCATTTGAATGACAAAAGACTTTCTAATGGACCGATAAGCTAGGTAAATAAAAGGGATGTTAAAAATAACTAGAAAGAAAGGAAGCATTGAGCTGCCAAATAGTCTAGCGCAGATCAGAGATATACCAATTACTCCGCCGTCAATCAACTTATTGGGATATAAGAAAACTTGAATGGATAAAGCTGCTAAAAAAGCACCTAGAGTCATCCATGCCACATTGATGAAGTATTGCTTGTAAGATTTAGGGGAAGCGATACTTTTTACCATGGCGAAAATCTCTAAGTGTTTAAGAAAAATGACCGCCTGACAGTGCAGGCGGCTATTCGCGGGAGACGAGACTCGAACTCGCAACTTCCGGCGTGACAGGCCGGTGCTCTAACCAATTGAACTACTCCCGCATGAGTAATTCATGGGCGCAACAGGACTCGAACCTATGACCGCCTGTGTGTAAGACAGGAGCTCTACCAGCTGAGCTATACGCCCTAAAGAGATGACTAATCTATCGTATAAAGGGAATTATTCACAAGGTTTTTTAACCAATGGTTACAAAATTGGTGAATATTTTTAGTTGTGCTCATTTTTTGGTAAAAAAATTAGGTTTTTAAAAATATTTTTTATGCAAACTGTGGCGTTTAACTGCGCTTGATTTAATTGATGAAAGTTTATAATAAGGAGCTTTCAAAAGTTACAATGGTTATTTCCATGAAAAAGATGCATCTTTTATTTATTCTGTTGTTAACTGCCTGTCGTCCTTCTACGAGTGAAGATTTTCAGTCTGAAGGAAAAGCTTGGATGAGATCTTATGTAAAAGAGTTAAAAGAAATTAAAACTTTAGAAGACTTAAACAAGAAGCAAGCGTTTATACAAAAAAAGTATAACCAGCTTGCTGAGCTTATCTTGCTAGTAAATTTAAAAGAGCCTCAGCAAGAACTAGAGGTAATTGAAGGCATTGAAAGCAAAGAGCTTCATTCAGAGCTAATGAGAATTTATCTCATTCCTGGTGCAAAAGAAGTTATTACCAGTATTCAGCTTGAGACTCTTAAAAAATTAAATGGTATCGACAGGCGGATTGAATAGGTGGTTGTCGAAGTACTCAGAAAATTTTTCTCGATGTTCGTTTAAAAGCCCTTCATGTGTTAACTCATTTATATAGATGGGAACAACTGTTATGAAGCCCTCACCCAATAAAAGGACATCGCTTTCTGGATGCTCTTCAAATTCATGCCATTTCCCCCCAAGCCAATAGTAATAATGGCTACCAGTAGGGTGTTTTCGTTGGTCAGGATTTTCCGCCCAATATCCTTTGCCTTGTCTTGCAAGTCTAAGTCCTTTGACCTTATCTAAGTCTCCTGGAGGAAAGTTTACATTGATTAAAGAACCTTGAGGAATACCGTTTTGCAAGAAGTACTTTAAAATCTGCGGTATAAATTTTGCACATACTTCATAATTAGGAAGCTCATAGTCATAGCAGGAAAATGCTATGCCTGGAACATCTTTATGCACTCCTTCAATAACACCACCGACTGTTCCGCTATACAAGATATTTCTTCCTGCATTAGAGCCTCGGTTAATGCCAGATAGGACAATGTCAGGTTTTTGTTTTAAAAGGACGTTAAAGCCAAGTTTCATGCAATCAGTAGGGGTTCCATTAATAGCCCATGCTTTAGCGCTTCCATCCCAGGGAATTTCATGGATTTTTAATGGTTTATTTAAAGACTGCCCTAGGCCTGAGCCAGATTTTTCTGATGTGGGAGCAATAATGGAAACCTCTCCAAAATCTTTAACCGATTCGTATAAAGATCGCAGACCAGGTGCGTAAATCCCATCATCGTTAGTAAGTAGAATTGTAGGTTTTTTATTCATAAGCTCCTTTTAGTTTGTGCAAGAGTTAATTTTCAAGATTCAATTTTTGCAACTCATATTTTTTAGTTATCCTTGATACTGAAATAATAGAAAGAGAGCTTGTTGCAAACCCTACAATCATAGAAGGGAACTCAATTCCCATGGCAGTACCTAAGTAAGGGCCTATTGCAGCTATTATTCCTCCTGTAAGGATACCTGCAAAAGCACCGTGTCTATTTATTTTTTTAGAATATAAAGATATTAAAAGTAAGGGGCCAAATGAGGCGCCAAGTCCTGTCCAAGCATAAAGCACTAACTTATAGATTGTAGTAACTTTAAATAGGGCTACAATAAAGGCTATGCAAGAAATGAACAGAACGCTAAACCTTGAAACCCAAAGAAGCTCTTTGGGTTTAGCTTTTTTTCTAAAAAGCCTTTTGTAAAAGTCTTCACAAAGACTGGACGCAACTACAAGAATTTGCGCAGCCATTACATTAGTAGTAGCAGCTAGAATAGCGCAAAGAACTAGCCCTGCAAAAAAGGGATGTAAATTTTGTTGCACTACATTCAAGATTAAAAGCTCAGGGTTCTCCAGTCCATTGGGGAAAAGAGCTATCCCAATCAAGCCTATTAATGTAGCTCCTGTAAGTGCAAGTATTTGCCAGGAAATGCCCAGATATTTAGATTTACTCATATCCTGTACATTTTTTATGCCCATAAATTTGGTGATAATATGTGGCTGACCTAAATAACCTAGGCCCCATCCTGCTGTAAGTATGAACGCTTGGTAAAGTGTGCTGGGTTTAAAATCAGGCAGAAGGGCAAGGGGTAGGTTTTGAGCCTTAGCGGCTGCGGTAATTGAGGTGAAGCCATCTAGTTGAAATAATAAATAGATAGGAATGAAAAGGATAACGCCTAACAGAAAAAATCCTTGGAAAAGATCAATCCAGGCAACTGTTGTGTAGCCTCCTAGAAATACATATAACATCACAATGAAAAGGCCTATAGATATGCCAACAGCATAATGCACTCCAAAAAGAGACTCGACTAAAAATCCCATTCCCACAAGGCCGGCGCAAATGTATATGGTAAAAAATAACAAAGTCATCAACCCTGATACAAGCCTGATGGAGGAAGATTTGTCAGCAAAGCGATTTTCAAAATAAGCGTTAAGAGTAAGACTGTTTGTTTGTTCCGTTGCTATCCGAACTTTCGGCGCAATAAATTGCCAGTTGAAATACATAAATAAAGTAAGGCCTATTCCTGCCCAGATATTAAAACCACCGAGTAGAAAGATTTGAGCTGGATAAGCAAGAAAAAGCCAACTGCTCATATCACTTGCGTGAGCAGATAAAGCTGTAAGCCAAAAATTTAACTTTCTGTCTCCTAAGATAAAATCTTTGTCAGACTTTTGTTTTTTATAAGATAAAAAGACAATGAGGAGAACTACAGCAAAATAGAGAGTAAAAGTAATAATTTCAAGATAGTTCATATGTTTACTTAAATTATAGTCTAAATGAGGAATTTAAAAAACCTTTAAGGGTTTAAGGCTTTGTTTGATCCGTATAATAGTCCAGCTCTTGCTAGATTTTCTTTTGCATGAGGGAATAGATCTTCTATTTCATTTAAAAGCTTAGCTGTTTGTTTTCGCATAGAGTTTTGGCCCACGGGACACTGACAACTAATTCTTAAAAAATGATGCATTTTTGCAAAGCTAACAATGTCCTCTTCTTTCACAAAAATTAAAGGTCTTATTATGGTGACACCATAATCTTTCATGCCAATTTTTGCTAAATTACCAGCAAATTCACCTTTATGTAAAAGATTCATCATTAATGTTTGAATGCTATCATCTCTATGATGACCAAAGGCAACAGTGTTAGCTCCTAGCTCCTTAGCTGTGTCAAAAAGAATCTTTCTTCTTTTTCTAGAGCATGAGTAACATTCTAAATCTTCAAGATTTTGTTTGCTTTCTTTAATAACTAAGGGAACTTCCAGTCTGTTGCAAATAGCTTTCAAGAAATTTTGGTCAATACCAGCTCCACAGGTGTAGGCTCCGGAGACATGAATCGCATGTAAATTAAATTTTGGGAACCCTCTGCCATTAATAGCGTGTAAAAGAAATAAAAGAGTAAGGCTGTCTTTTCCTCCACTTAAGGCAACAGCCAAATTTTTCACATCTTCTAGCATTTCAAACTCATAAAGGGCTTTTCTTAAGCTGCTCTCTAGTTTTTTACCAAGAGATGTAAACGGGGGCTTTGCTATAGGTACTTGAATAGTCATGTTATCTAATTAGTTGTGGGTAGACATTTTGTCATAAGATCTATTATCCTTTTTAGAAAAAAATAATGTTTTAACAAATGAAGAAAAAAATAGGTAGAAACGACCCTTGTCCTTGCGGCTCTGGTAAAAAGTTTAAAAAATGTTGTGAAAGTTCGATGATCGGCAAGAAATATAAAGCTCACAAAATCGAATCTCAGGATCAGACAAGTTCAAAGATAGCCGGCCTTTCATCACTTTTTCAAGCTCCGATTGTTCCTAATAATGAGCCTGCCAAAGAAGAAAGCAAGGAAACGACTGAGACAAAAGAGAATAATTCAGATAAAAAAACTGAAAATAACGGAGAAGTTTCCTAAAATTTCTTGTAGGTAAAACACGATCTTTGTTATACCTTTCATTCTTTCCAATGCTGGAGTAGCTCAATTGGTAGAGCGCCCGACTTGTAATCGGACGGTTGAGGGTTCAAGTCCTTTCTCCAGCATCCTTTTTTCAGGGAGTGTGGCTGAGTGGCCAATAGCAACAGACTGTAAATCTGTCGTCTTCGGACTACGGGGGTTCGAATCCCTCCGCTCCCAATTATCTATGAAAATCTTTTATGAAATCTTATGACTAACACTCGTAAATTATAATAATTAAGTTACTTGCATTTTAAAAGCAACGAAGTGGCACATTTATGGCACAACAAAAAATAAATATATGTTAAATATCAATGCAAATATTGCTGTAGGATACTTCTACAAAGCAAAAATGGCTAGGACGTGGCTATTTTGCTCTGAAAAATTTATGAAGTACTTGCAAAGTTAGACTAAAAGGTAGCTTTAAGCAAGCTACCTTTAACTTTTTCGATCTTCCATTGAAGGGATGTAAATACTTAAAAAATCATCTAGAACTTAAATCCAAATAAATATGTCGACCTAGAATTATAGTTATTCCTAACCATGCTACCATAAGTGCATTATGTAGAATGAGCGGACGTTCATGAATAGGCCTTTTATCTCCCCATAAATCCAACAGTTTATCATTAGCTCGATAGATAAAGTTTTCTACTGTTTTATGAATCTTATAAGCCGCTCTATACAATATGAATTCTTTACTTCTAATATGATCAAAAGATTTTTTATGCAATAAATTGGTCTGAATAATTTCTCTTTTTAAAGCTGGAGTTATTCCTTGAGGTAGCTCACTACATTTTTTTAAAGTCCATCTTTTTAATGATTCATCCAGAAAACTAAAATCTTCTGGAGTAAAGCTAACATTTCTTGTATTTTCAAAAACTGGATTAACCATTATTCCCTCTATTAAAAATATTATTTAATCTATTTTTTGCAGTTGTATATTCATCATAAGTGATTTCTTCATTTTGCAATTCTTGAAAAAGTTTATTTTCCAATTCATTCAAAGTTATTAAACAAGGCGCTTGGATGCTATCTCTAAAAGCTTCCAAACCACTTCTTACAACGTCAAGGATAGATTCATTTAAAATTTCATTTAATCGGTCATAAACTTTTTTGTGATATGTAGGATCGAATTTTATCATTGCTGGATGTAATGGCTGTATTCTCAAAGGATGAGTCCTCTCGTCAAATAGATCTCCTCTCATATAATGATTAATATGCGCTATAATTTGCTCTCCTTCAAAAACGGTACCGTCAGGTCTACCGTTAGGTGTTGTATCGGGAGCCTTCATAGGATAATTAATTAAGTCTAAAGTAATAGGGCATAAGAATTCTGCAAGACGCTCATCCTGTTTAATAAAATCTTGATATTGGTCATATACTCGCTCTTGGATAGCTCTAGCTTTCCAATTTTGATAAGTTGGAGAGATCGATACAAGGTATCTTTCTTCATTAATGGTTAATTTTATTCCAAGAGCAGCTCCTGCAACTATTCCAATTCCTATAGCCGTTGTAGTAGCTGGGGAAGATAATCCTAGTAATATAGAGACACTATATCCTGTTCCGGCACCAACACTCGACCATACTAAAGTACCTTTTGTGTATTTTCTTAATTGTTCCATTCCATCAATAGGGTGTTCTTTAAGATATTCTTTAATGGATGTACAGTTATCAATCATTTTGGCCATTTCCTTACGCTGTTCATCTGTAAGAAGTCTGGGAATTTCTCTAGTTTGTATAAGATTATTTGCAGGTTCTTGATTTTCTTCTGGATCTATTAAATTTGCTGCACTTCTAAGGATGCTTCCAATTGCTGATGTCATTATTTTTTCCAAGTAAAATTTTTAAGATCTAGATACTAAAGATTTTAGTTTGAAAAAGGCAACTACAGATATTATTTTAATTTTTGAAATTATTTTCCTTTTTCAAATAAGAAAAATGGCACACACTCGGCCCACCAACCAATTTTTATTTTTTTATCATCTAATAATAAATCACAAATTTCATAAGGCGGTGGTTTAATTTCTTCTACATTAACCCAACCATCTTTATCTTTTGGCATTTTTGATCAAGCAGATGGAATCATCAATTAGCTTTTTTTAATAATTCAATTTCTGCTTTTAACTTATCATTCTCCATTCTTGCAAGTAAAAGTTCTTGAGCAAGCTTGTTGGCTATCTCATGATAACGTTTAGCTTTGACCATTCTATTAATAGCTCCACTAATATCTGAAGACCTACTTCTGGAGGATTTAGTATTGAGATAGTTCTAGATTAGAAATTTCTAAGGAAGAAGTAGGTTCATCAAAAAGAGGTAATTGTTTGGTTGTAATTTTTTTACTCATAGCATTTTTTAGTTATAAAAAGTGATATATTATAAACAAAATGAGTTAAAAATCATAACTTTAGTTTTTTCACAAAAATCAATAAAAAAATTGCTAAAGCTAGTGATATTGTATTTTGTACTAACCTAGGTGGATAATCAATTACTCGATAACCAAATTTTTCACAAATAGTTTTGTTGGCATAATACATTCCATTGCAAAATTTTATATAAACTCTATAGACCGCTCGTTCCAAAGAATTCATACGTTCTATTTTTTGATGTTCTCTTTCTAACATTTGTCTTACAACGAGAGTTCTATGTAGCAACATCAAATTATCAGTAGTTCTTTGAATATTATGGTGTAAATTAGGCATTTTCCTCATTTCTTCTATTTAATTCGCCAAAAGCTTCTAAAAATGCTTGTCTCATTTCTTCAGTAGAATTAGGAATTAGATTTTCTATATTTTCATTTCTAAAAAGAATCCCTCTCATGTCTTCTACTGCTCCTAAAAAATTTTGTTGAACACAATCTCTGAACGTAATAATGCCTTCTCGTATAGATAATATTGTTTCTTCAGCTATTATTTCATTGAGTACATTAACAACTATTCTATGATATTCATTATCAAACGTTAAATCGTCTATAGTAATAGGTTGTATTCTAAAAGGATGAGTTCTTTCATCCGTTATGCCAGCATTGCGACATAATTCTAAATGCAATTGAATATTTTGTTTTTCCCAAACTCTTCCATCTGGTGTTTTTACTGGAAAACTTATTAAATCATGCGTAATAGGGCATAAAAAATCACGTAACCGCTCATTTTCTTTGAGATGTTCTTGATATTGTTGATAAACATCTTCTTCTATTTCATTTGTTTTCCAATCAACATAAGCGGTAGAAAGTTGAATTTGATTGGTAATATTATTGTTAATTTGATGAGTTCTGTAAAGGCCTCCAATGATGGCTCCTGATACAACAAAACACATGCGTATTAACTGTGGAATTTCCAAGTTTTGTGTTTTTTCTAAAATTTTAGATCCTATATATCCGGTTGTTCCTCCAATAACTGTAAACAGTGTAATATCTCCATAGTGTCCTCTTAAAACATCTAAGGCAGATACAGGATTTAATCGTAAATATGTTTGTAAAGACTGTTGAGGATTTATAATTCTATTAATCCAAGCTCTTTGATTATCTGAAATGGCTCTGGGAACAACTCTTCCATTAACGTTATTTTCTTGGTTAACATCTTCTCCTATAATAACCCTAAAAACTACGCGCATTTCTTCATCATCTAAAGCATCTAAAGAGTTATTAAAATCATTATCAATTTCTTCCAGTGCATTTTCATCAACTTCATTACCTATTGCTCTATTGATAAGAATTGAGCTAATTGCTGATGTCATTGTTTTCTACAAGTAAAATTTTTAAGATAATGTATCCTAAAGATTTTAGTTTGAAAAAGACAAGTACAGATATTATTTTAATTTTCGAAATTATTTTCCTTTTTCAAATAAGAAAAATGGCACACTCTTGGCACACTTAGAAATGAAAAACTTAGGAAAACATCGATTTTCTTTGATAATCTAATAAATCCTAACATTCTTATAATTAATAAATTGTGTATCAATAAGAGTCGCGGTGTTTCGCTAAGAAGTGACTGTAAATCTGTCGTCTTCGGACTACGGGGGTTCGAATCCCTCCGCTCCCAATTATTACTAAAAATCAACAAACACAACACTAGAAGCACTTGTTAGAATGGCAGGGGAAAAATCTAATTCAACAATCTTAATCCCTACTCAAGTGTTAGATGTGATTAAGGATTGGAGAAAATAAGAAAACCTCTCACATCTTATAGAAAAAGCGACCTAAGATTTTTTTGGTCGCTTTTTCTATAAGCTATAAACCCCTTTTTCAAAAATTCTTGAAGAAGAGTTTTGCTTTTCTCAATGATTTGCCATCGGTTGATTTAATTGAGCTACTTTTTTGAAGCCTCAATCAAAGCATCCGTAATAACGCCCTCCATGATAGCTCTTGCTTTTCTTGATTGAGCAAATTGAGGATGTGTATCTTTGCAATTGGTCAATACCTCTTTAACATTTGCTTGAATATCACCCTCAGCCATCACAGCGTTAGCAAATTCTTTGGCTGCTGCTTCAATAACCAGTGTTAATGAGTGTCTTTTTTTATGATTGGGCCCTTTTAAAGGTTCGCTCAATGCTTCAGTGATCTCATTTTGAGATGGAAATGAAACTGTTGTAGTTGGTGTAGTCATATTTTTACTCCTATTTTTTGTAAGTAATTAATAAAGAGGGGGATAAGGCTATGACGTACCTATAAAATAATGCAATTAAAATTTTTATGATGGTTGATTTGAAGGTTAGGACAACTTTTTAAAGCTTCTGAGTAAATTTCTATCAACTTCGAAAATTCAGATGATGGTGCTGAGTCATCTTCTTCTTGTGTTTCTAACCCATAAAACTCATAAGTAACCATTTTTATGATATTATCCTTACTATATGTTTGATTAGCAAAAGCCTGTGCAATTATTTGATTAAACTGTATAGATTTTAGTTTTTGAGACGTTGCTGCTACCGTACTATTTAAATGATTAATGATAGTTTCCTGAGATGGAAAAGTGATGGTATTAATTCTTGCTGTCATATTTTACTCCTAATTTAATGAAAAATGGCAGGGAATGTAATTTACTAAAGGTAAAAAATCAAATAAAATGTTTTTTTATTATATTTAAAATAAACACTTACAATGTGTCTGATTTTTAAATAGCTTTAAAAAGCTATTAATTCTAAGATAGACATCTATTTAATCTAAGTAAAAACAAAATCATTTTATGAGTGCTTTATCTGGTGTAAAGTTAATTGAACCTAGTTACTATCAATCTAGTTCATATGATCCTGAGTTAACTTTAAAGAAGTCCCTGTCTGCTAGAGTTTTTTTTGCAGCGCTGCCGTTTATTGCTTTGCATAAACCTTTTGGAAGAGCCGTAACATTTACTGCAGATGCCATTAAAACAGTTAGTTCTTTTAATGAGCTAGTAAATCAAAAAGATGCTAAAAGATTAGTACAGGCTGCTATTGCCGTTTCAGTTTTGGCTGGAACTTTTTTTATGCATCCTCTTGGCCTTTGCCTTTCAACTTTGCACGATCTTGGTTTTGATATTTGTGAAGTGATGCTCCAACTGCAAGCAGGGGAAACTCCAGAGGCAATCAATAGCATATTTTTAACAGTTCAGCATCTTCTATATTTAGGTACTATAGTAGCTGGTAGTTTAGAAATTGTAGCCCTTTCGATGCTTTTTAATATGGCAATAGAGGTTGGCCGCTCAAAGCAAGAATTTCAAAAAGGAAACATATTAGAAGGCTCATCTCATATGCTTATGTCTTTGGTGCGCTTTTCTCAAGCAGTTCCTTATATGGAAAAAACCATGTTTAAGCATAATATGGCAGGTAAGGGGCTTTCTCATACATTAACTGAAACGGTAGCAAAGGTGAGAGATACAATAGCTTATCATTTTTATTCCTATGCAAGGACTTTAACAAGCCCTCATTGGAAACTTACAGAAACTTGGTTAAATACTGTCTCCTCATTTAAAAATGCTGAATGCTCTGCATGGCAAAAAACAGCTTCAGCTGCAAAATCGGCATTTTCTACTGTAGTATTACTGCCTTTTGCTTTAAGTGGACTTGTCGTAGGACAAGCCTTGCATTTTTCTGCTTTTTTACTATCAACGCGACCCTTTATTCATTTGAAAGGAAATGTTAAGCCAAAGCAAATATCCGATAGGTCTTTTTCTACTTTTCAACTTAACTGCTGTTTGCCTTCAGGTGGTTTTGCTCGCTTGTTTGGTGGTTTAGATAAGCCGAATAGAGAAAGAGTAGAGGAAATTGCTGCCATGATTTTAAAGAGCAAAGCTAATGTAGTGTGTTTGCAAGAAGTAAGCGATTTAAATGATGCTAAAGATCTTTATGAAAAACTAGCTGACAGATTTGCTGAATTTTATTTCCATATGGGAGCTACACCTTTTATTCTGCAAAATAATAGCGGTTTGATGGTAGCAAGTGATATGGCCATAGAAGAAGGTAGCGAAGAGCTTCATAGTTTTTCAGATATTAAGGGAACAGAAAGCATGGTAAATAAGTGCTTTTTCCTTTTCACAACAGAGCTAGCAAACTTTATTAATACACATTTAAGTCCCTCTTCTAGTGATATTGATCCGACAACAGGCGAGACTTATACTAGATTAGAAGAGCAAAAAAGAATTTTATCTGCCCTTCAAAAAAGGACACGAGAAAACAATAAAAGTTTTTTTATATTGGGGGACATGAATATTAAATGGAATGGCTCTGAATACCAAAAGAGCCCTCTATTTTTAGAAGGTACAGATCACTATAATCAAAATAGGCAAATAGTTACAGATCAAGAAGCCTCAAGTGAAACAGAGTTTTTAGTTCAAAAAAACTGGCATCACAAAAAAGATGCAAAGCTTTATCAGCTGATAATAGATTTTTTCATATCTTTTGGTGAATTTGTTTCTGTTAGTATGCGCAAGGTTGCTACTTTTGATGTAAATCATCCTAAAAAAGCCATTTCTGACCATGCTGCTTTTGAAACAGAGGTAAATATATAGGCTCAATCGGTTGACTGAGCCCATATTCGCTCTTTTCTTTGTCCTACTTATTGCCAAAAACGTTATAGAAAAAGGCTAATAAGGCTCCTCCGATAAACCCGTCGGCAAATCCCCAAACACCTCCGATGATACCTCCAATAAAGCTTGGATTAAATCCAATATAAATCGATGACATAACTCTTACGTATTCAGCGCCCCAGCCACCTATAGCAACCCAGCCAACCAATACTTGGCCTATACTCCATGTAATACCTATGCCTAGGGCTAAACCTTTAACACTAAGTTTCACCTTTGCTCCTCCAAATTATCCTTATAATTTTTTATAACAAATAGTTTTTATTAATTAAATATAATTCTAAACATTAATTAATAATGTAATAATAATTTTAATTATTAATTAAATCTTATTTAATAACTTACTTCCTAAAAAAGTAAGAAAAAATTCTCAAAAAAAAATTAAATTGTTTAACTTATCCAAATTAGATAAAGAGGATCTTATGGATAAAGCTGATACATTAGTTTCTATCGCTATGGGGAGTTACTCTGATATGCGAGTGATGGAATCTTCTATTAAAATCTTGCAAGAATTGGAAATTGGCTATGAGGTTAAAATTGTTTCAGCTCATAGAACTCCCAATAGACTATATAGTTATGCACAGTCAGCAAAACCAAAAGGGATCCAGGTGATCATTGCAGCGGCAGGAGGAGCGGCTCACCTACCAGGAATGATAGCTTCCATGACAACCATTCCTGTTTTAGGAGTTCCCATCGATTCAAAGCACTTAAAAGGGGTGGATAGTTTACTGTCCATTGTGCAAATGCCTGGAGGTGTGCCTGTGGGAACACTTGCCATAGGAAGTCCCGGTGCTAAAAATGCAGCTCTTTTAGCTGCTTCTATTTTAGCACTAAACAATCAAAATATTGCTGCAAAACTAGATGTTTTTAGAGATAGACAAACACAAAGTATTTTAGAGGACCCAGAAGCTTATGAATCTTATCAAGCCAGGTAGTACTATTGGAATTATTGGTGGAGGCCAATTAGGTAAAATGCTGATTTTAGCAGCGTCATCGCTAGGATATAATACTATTGTTTATTGTGATCAGAAAGATAGCCCAGCCTTCAATGTGGCTAATAGTTTTATTTTAGCTAAATATGATGACTTGTCTGCTTTAAAAGAGTTTGCAGGCCAATGTGATGTCATAACTTTTGAATTTGAAAATATACCTTATAATTCTTTTGCTTTTTTGGAAGAAAACTCTCTTGTAAGGCCGTCCAAGAATTCTCTTTTTATTTCTCAAAATCGAAATAGAGAAAAGGAGTTTATACAAAAGTTAGGTCTTCTTACGACATCGTTTAAAAAAGTTGTCGATAAACAAGATCTATTGCAAGGAATCAAAGTTTTAGGATTTCCTTGTATTTTAAAAACAGCAGAGCTTGGCTATGACGGCAAAGGACAAATGTCTATTACTGAAGAAAAGGACATTAATGAAGCATTAGAAAAATTATCTGATCGAGAGTATATCCTTGAGAAGAAAGTAGACTTTGAAAAAGAAATCTCCATTATTGCAGCAAGAGATGATCAAGATAATTTTAAGGCTTTCTGCCCCTTTGAAAATACTCACAAAGAGGGTATTTTGCAAAAAACAAAGTCACCTGCAGATATTTCTCAAGCTTTACAAAATCAAGCAGTTCAGATGACTAAGAAAATTATGCAGGAGCTAGAACATGTCGGTGTTTTAACAGTGGAGTTTTTTATCAAAGAAGGAAAATTATTAATAAATGAAATAGCTCCTCGAGTGCACAATTCCGGTCACTTAACCATTGATGCTTGCTTTGTTTCTCAGTTTGAACAGCATATAAGAGCAATCTGTTCGCTTAATTTGATTGATCCCGTCTTACATACCAAGGCAGAAATGCATAACTTAATTGGAGATGATATCCATAATTTGACCAGTTTCATTATGAATCCAGCTGTAAAAGTGCATCTATATGGGAAAAAAGTGGTTAAGCAAGGAAGAAAAATGGGGCATATCACTCAGCTACTCCAGTAAATTTTTTTTAGCTTAGTTTTACATTAGGGAAAATGCCCCCTAATGAGTTAGGGGTTTGATTCTTAGCTAGTTAAGTTGATTATAGGTTTTTTAAAAGATAAATATATAAGTTATTCTTATCCAATGTCTTATATTTTCTAATGTCCTGTGCTTTTTAAATTCAATACTAATTGAAATTAAACAATTAACTATGATATAATATTTTTATTAAAAATAATCATATTATGAGCGTTAATTTAAAAACATCAGATTTTTTATTTCGTGTAGACCTCCCTTATTCTAAGATCGATTCAGATTCTAGAAGATATGCTACAATGATTTCTAATGAGGAAAATGCTGCTATTTGTCAAAAAAAGAATGAGCATATACAGCAAATCTTCAAAGACTTAAGTCGTAATTATAGCCTAGAAGTCACAATGGGAGATCGAGTAATTTCCATTAAAAAAGAAGATTTTGATGGGGCAGGCGAGACAGAAAAGTTACAAAGATTCTTAACTGGTAAGATTACTGAATTAGATAAGATTTTACGACAGGAAGGCTTTTCAAATAGTAGTATTTTAAAAATATTTTCTTTAGTTGAGCAAAGAATTATTAGTGCTGCCAATGCCCAATATGGCTTAAAAGCATTACAAGTAGATCGTTTAAACAAGAGTAGGTATCGAAGTTGGATTGAAATGACGAAGGAAGAAAATCACCTAATCAATGTTACAATTACATCTGATAAAAATATTCTGATTACCACAAAAAGCCAGACTTTTATTTGTAGCATGAATCCTAGGGTAGGGATTGATAGAGATAAACCACTCATGGTTTTTCAAAATTCCATGTCGTATGACTTGAAGTCTGACAAGCTTACTATTGAGAATAATGTAATATCTGGTAACTCTAACCCGAATTCTATGCCGCATGAATTGAATTCTGATATACCTATTATTGAGAATAATGCAATATCTGAGAACTCTCGCCCGACTACCTTATTTCAAAAAATAAAGTTCATTTTAGAATCAATAACACAATATTTAGAGAATTTCTTTAATTGGCTTTTTAATAGAATTGAAGATAACTCTTAAGATCTAAACAAAAATTATTCCTTTAAGCTTCTTTCTAAGCTTTTCTTTGACTAATTAAAATAAATAGCTTTAATTGAAAATTGTGAGCCACAAGAGAGATCTGTGAAACAATTTGAAAGCAACTTTCAGAAAAATATTTCTATTTTTTCGATTCTTCTATTGGCATTTATCGATTATTTCGGAATAGGTCTTGTTTATCCTCTTTTTAGTTCAATGCTGTTTAGCTCAGATCTTCCTTTTTTCGACCCGGAAGTATCTGCTTCGGTTAGGGGATTTTATTTAGGAATTCTTTTAGCTCTACAGCCATTATTTCAATTTTTCAGTGCCCCTATTTTAGGAACATTTTCTGATCAAAGAGGGCGAAAACAGTTGTTGATTATAACCCTTTGTATAGCTCTTGCAGGATATTTGATAGGGTTTTTAGCTGTTTATTCCTATAACTTAATAGGACTTTTGCTTTCTAGAATTGTTGTAGGCATTAGTGCTGGTAGTACTTCTATTATTCAGGCATCATTAGCTGATATAAGCACTAAAGCAGACAAAACTAAAAATTTCGGCCTATACAATATGGCTCTAGGTACTGGTTTTACTATTGGCCCATTTTTAGGGGGGAAATTAACAGATCCTAATTTTATTCCTTTTGCTACTTTTTCAACTCCTTTTCTCATAACCGTTTTGTTTGTAGCTTTAAATTTACTATTGGTTATTTTTTTCTATCGAGAAACATTAAAAACAAAGAAAAAAGTGGAATTGAGCATTTGGGTGGGCCTGCAAAGCTTGCAAAAGATATTTAAGTTAAAGAAAATACGCATACTTTTTCTTTGTACTTTTGTGTATATTTTTGGCTGGTCTTTCTTTTTTGAGTTTATGCCGGTTTATTTGATTAATGTTTTCAACTTTACACCACAAGATATAGGCAATGTATTTGGTGTTGCTGGGCTTTCTTTTGCCTTAAGCTCAGGCATTTTTATTCGTCCTATTGTCAATCGATACAAGGCACAGACTATCTTATTTTTTGCTCCCATCTTGATGTCTATCATTATTTTTTCTATTGCTCTATCTAAAGTAGTTCCTGTTTTATATGTCTTGTTTTGTGTGACAACATTCTTTGCGGCCTTAATCCTTCCGTCTTTAACTGCCGCGGTCTCTAATTTTGTAGAAGAAAATGTTCAAGGAGAAGTCCTTGGCCTTCTAAGTTCAACTATAGGCTTAGCTCTAGCGATCAGCCCTCTTTTTTCTGGAGCTATTGCAGGAGCTTATCCAATTATGCCTATAGTGGTAGGTGGAGGGTGTATGTTGTTGACCTCTGTTGTTATTTCTTTAAAAAAATTTAGTTGAAACATTAAAAAATATTCAAAATTACATACTCAAATCCAAGTAGAACAATTATTACAGCAATAATAGAAATTACTCCACCAGACTTAAGAAAGTCTTTTGTTTTTAAAAATCTTGTGGAATAGGCAATAGCATTAGGTGGTGTGGAAACAGGAAAGCCCATGCCAAAAGAGCAGCTCAGGGCAATAGTAATAGAAAGTAGAATTTTTCCATGGCCTGGAAGGCTAATTGCTATAGGAAGGAGTAAATTGGCTGCAGCTGTATTACTAATAAAGGACGAAAGAATAATAGCTACAAAGCAAAAAAGGGCAATTAAGCCGAAAGTATATTTTTCAAAAAAAGGAGTTTGTAAAAATTGCGTGGCCAGCTCACTTGACTGTATTGCTTGACCAAGTACCAATCCTCCCCACATTAAAATGAGAATATCCCAATTGATACTTTTTATATCTTCCACATCAATAATCATAAAGCTCGCAAACAAGCTTACTCCTACAAGGGAAACGACTGCTTCAGGAATATGATGCAAGGTATTTGTCAGCCAAAAAAATATCATGAGAGCAGCTATTAAGATGGTTCCAGTTCCCATTTTTGTAAGCGGAGCTTCTTGAGGAAATTCAAAAGATAGCTTTTTCACCTTTGGAGGAAATAGCCAAAGCAGAAAAAAGCCAGTAAATAGTAGAACTACTATAGCTAGTGGTAAAGCCATCACTATCCACCCTAAGAAATTTAAAAACACACCATTTTCAGCCAAAATGCCTATAGCGATAGCATTAGGTGGCGTTCCAATAGGTGTTATAACTCCTCCAATATTTGCGCCAAAAGCCGTCGCTAAAATTAAAGCTTTTCTAAAAGGATCGTCGCTTTTTATTTTTTTTAGAACAGGTGTGATGAGGCTAATCATCATGGCAGCTGTTGCCGTATTAGATAGCCACATAGAAAAAAAAGCACTTAAGAACAAAAATCCAAAAAGAATAAAAAAAGGCTTTTTTTTAAGATGCTTTAAGAATTTTCGCATAATAAATACATCAATATCATGTTTCTGCACAGCTTTTGCTAAAACAAACCCTCCTAAAAACAACATAATTACTGGAGAAGAAAAAGGGGTGAGAAATAATTTGTATCCCATTGCATCGAGGTTAAGTAGGCCATCAGCTTTTGTTAGTATTAACGTTAGAAAAACAATAATAAGAAGAGATGTTGCATAAAGAGGAATGATTTCTAAAGACCAAAAACCTATAGCTAATATAAAGGTGAAAATAGTCCATCGCTGAGGCTCAGTTAAAAAATCAGGTAATAAAAAGTAACTAGATATACATAAAAAGATTATGAGTAAAACCTGAAGAGTTTTTGTATTTTTTAGAGAAAAGGAAATCATTGGCCAATCAAAAAACAAATGATGTAAAATTATTTTTTGTAATAGATCAGAAGGTTATTGTTTGCAATCTCGATTTTTCTTTTTATTAATACTAATTCTATCTTTTCAAGTAAAAGGTTGGGGACAAATAAATAAAAATAGTGACTGGCAAATATGGGCTTTAGGATCTGTTGGAAAGGGCTTTAATAATAATATGGCTGTAAGAGTTGATACGGAGTACCGATTTGGCGATGATGCTTCAAAATTATATTTTGCCTATATCCAAGGATTTATTGAGTATGAGCCTTCTTCTTTTTGCTTAGTTGCTCCAGGTTACCGGCAAGAGTGGATTCGCTCTAGTTCACATTCTTGGAGAAAAACATATAACCCCTTAGTTGATACAACGTTTATTTTTAGACGTTCTTATTTTTTTATTACAGATAGGAATAGGGTGCAATACCAATTCTTGAAAGAAGAGACTAATCGTTGGATTTATAGAAATAGATTCAGAATTACTTTTACCACTGAGGTTAAAGGAATTGGTATTGATCCTTTTGTAGACAACGAAATTTTTTTTGTAGAGAAAAGGGGGATCAATCAAAATAGAGCATCAATTGGTTGTCTATTCATATTTAATGAACTATTTCAATCCAGAGTCTTTTATCTCTTACGCCATTTAAAAAGACAAGGGCATTGGACCCATCAAAATGCCATGAATCTTCATCTATATTTTGCATTTTAAAAATAAAAAATTAGGAAATCTAGTACTATAGATGCATGATGCGCTTGATGTATGAAAAATTTTTAGAGAAGTATACTCCTGAAGAAATCTTAGACTGCCTTTCCCGATTTTTGACTGACTCACGCAAAGAAAAAATTTCTTCTATACTTAACCAAAGAATATCTTCTGTCCAAATTGCATTGGAATCTCCAGTAGATATTCATAATGCTTTGGCCGTTGTCCGATCAGCAGAAGGACTAGGTGTCACAAATGTACACGTGATCGCTTCTAGGTTCAAAAAAAGTAAAGGTAAAAATACAACTCAGGGAGCTCATCTTTGGACAGATGTATTTTACCATAAAACCTTCACAGATTTTACAAAAAGCTCATCTTTTAAAGTGGCGGCAGCAACATTAGATACTACTAATACTCTTGAAGATTTACCAATAGACGAAAACATATGTTTTTTGTTGGGAAATGAATTAAATGGACTTTCTGATGAGGCTTGCCAAAGGGCAGACTATCGGTTTAAACTACCCATGTTCGGTTTTACACAAAGTTTTAACTTATCTGTATCTGCTGGAATCATCCTTTATCAGTTTTTACAAAGAAAAAGAAAACATTTAAAAAAAGCAGGGGATTTATCTGAAGAGAAGCTGTTAATAGAAAAAGCCTGGTATACCATTTTGAGTTTAGGTATTCAAAAGTCAGATATGATTTTAAAAAAACTTAAGCCGATCTCTTCTTAAGTTTTAAAGAGGCTTTTAACTTCTTTTCTAGTTCAGACATTTTTGTTTTTTGCAGTTTTTTACCTTTAGCTCGTATTTTTTTACCCTTGGACTTTTTCTGGATGAGTTCTTTTAAGTCTTCCACATAAGAATCTTTATATTTCCTTGGATCAAAATCTATTACCAGCTCTTCAATTAGCTTCACGGCAATGTTTAATTCTTTAGGGGATTTCTTGATACTAGTTCCTTTTACGCCCTCTATTGAGCGCATTTCATCTAAATATCTTAATTGCTGCACAATTAGGATATTTTTTAAAGGTCGAATGATAGCTAGATTTTCATGACTTTTTAGCACGTATCTTGCAATTGCGACTTTTTGTGTTGTTTTAAGGGCGTCGGCAAGTAAGAAAAAAGCTTTTTCCGATTGCTTATTAGGAGATATGAAATAAGGCTTATCGAAAAAAAGGGGATCTACTTGAGATAGCTCGGTAAAGCCAGTTATTTCCATTGTATTGGTTTTGTAAATATTGGCTTTTTCAAAGTCTTTCTCTTCTAAGTAAACAAACTTTCCTTTCGCAACCTCAAATCCTTTTACGATTTCTTCTAAATCGACCTCCTTTTGCTCTTTTTCGCATATTTTTATATATCGAATAGGGCTTTTATCTTTTTTGTGAAATAGATGAAAGCTAAGAGCTCTTTCTTGAACAGCGCTATATAGCCGAATGGGGATATTTACAAGGCCAAAACTTAAAGATCCAGTCCAAATAGCATGCATAAAAAAAATGGTCTTTTTACCTCTTTTTAATCAGAGCCATAAAAAAGTTATATAGTTTTTTTCAAGCCATCATAGGCAATTTCTACAAAAACACCTCTTTCTTCAGCAAACTTTTGTAGGGTTTTTACAGCACTAACCTCTTTGGTAACAATATCCGATCCACAGTGTGTGATAATCATACGGCTTACCTTTTCCTTTTGACACCAAGTAAGTTGCTGGCGGATATTAGCATGACCAAAAATTTGCCCAGTTTCTTTATCTTTTCGAATCATGTTTCTAAAAATAGTTGCTCCATCACCAATGTAAACATCAATGTTTTTCATTGCTTTTTTCCTCTTGTCAATCCAGGCAACATCAGGAGCATAAAAAATGGATTTTTTCTTATCGTGAATTTTATAGCCAACAGCAGGAGCTTTTAAGGAATGAATCAGACTAAATGCTTCAAAAACAAAAGGACCTATTTTTGTTTTTTTATTTAAAAGTATGACTTTTCTTTTGGAAATAGGGTAAGAATTAATCAATTTCCATGTTTCTTTGGTAGTCCACACAGGACAAGGGCTTCCTTTTTGAAGGCCAAAAACATGGTCTGGGTGAGCATGAGTGATAACTATATGCGTTGGTCGGATAGCATCTACTTTGTCAAGCCAGCTTTCACCACAATCGATCATTATCCGTGACTTTCCATGCTCTAAAAGTAAGGAAGTATGCATCTTGTGCTTTTTACTAGATGGCTTAATATTTCCTCTTGTCCCAAGAAAAGTAATATGCATATATCACCAAGGAATCATATGACCCTCAACATGGCGAAATTCACCAGAATTTTCAAGAGACAATTCATCAATAAGCTTAGCCAAACCTTGAGCTGACTCTTTTGGCTCTAGTGTAGCTTCGTCGGAAGTCATATCTGTTTTTACATAGCCTGGATGAAAAATACCCACTGGTATTTTTTTCTCTTTAAGAAAAATGGCAAGGTTTTTGCTAAGCATGTTTAAGGCAGCTTTAGATGCTTTATAGGAAAAACTTTTTCCTGAGTCTGCATTAGCAATGGAGCCGGATGTGCTAGAAATCATTACCACCTTTGAACCAGACTTTAAAAGAGGTAAAAAGGTTTTCACAACTTTTAAAGGTGCTATGCTATTTACTTCAAAATGAAGGGCAATCTCGTTAAAATCGATATTTTCAAAAGTATCTCTGTGATAAATCCCTGCATTATTAATGATAAGGTCTAAAGGGGAATTAATTTGTGTTTTTGCTTTTTCAAGAGATGCTATATTTGTTACGTCTACTTTTTCTAAGATTTTTACAGGGAGCTTTTCAAGCTCTTTGCTTTTTTTTCTACAAAGGGCAAAAACATCATATCCTTTCTTGGTTAACTGCGCACATAGTGCAAGTCCAATACCTCGATTGGCACCTGTAATAACTGCTTTCATGGGCTTTTTTTTGTTATTTTTTCTAAATATACAATACCATTAGGCGATATTTCTATATTTTGCAAATTAGGCTGATGGTACATCTTAAAGGTATATTGGTGTAGAAAAACTATTGGCTCTTCTTCATTGATAATGGAGATTGCTTTTGTGTAATCCTTAGATGCTAATGAAGACTGATAAGTATTATTTTCCCATCCTGTATCATTTTTGAAGTGGTTTTTGTCAGAAAGCCTTTCTAAAAAGTCTTCTATACAAAAATACTCGCCAATCCAGGAAATAAGACATACATCATAATCTTTTTTCTTAAGTCGTTCTCTTAGTTGACTCAATTCCATTTTTTGTAATTTTACTTTTATAGGAAGTAGCTTTTCCCATCTTTCTTTTAACTGCTGAACAATTAGATGGTTAACTTCCTCATCATGATACAATAAAGTAATTGGATCTTGAAGAGATGATAGCAGGTCAAAAGTATTTCGTACTTTTTCTGGGTGGTATTTTTCTAAAAGTTCAGTAGACCTAAAGAAATCTAAATCGTACCCTTCAGTAGTTTGAGTAATTTTTTGTACAATCTCTTTTCTATTAATAGTGTAGCTTAAAGCCTTTCTAAATGCTTTATCTGCAAACCGCCTATTATGATTGAAGCTTAAAAGCTTTGCTCCAAAAATTTTTTTGGTAGTAGCTGTATATTTCTCATCTATTTCTGAAAGAGATGATAAGGGAAGAGCAGAAAATGGAAATCCAATAAGGTCAATTTCTTTGTTTAAAAATAACTGTAATGCAGAGCTGTTTTGCATGAAATATATCTTTATTTGATGAATAGAAATGTTTTTTTGGTCATAGAAATGGGGATTTTTAGTAAGGACTAAATGATCTCTCAACTTCCAGCTTTTTAAAATATAAGGGCCATTATATATACCAGATTTTACTGGAGAGAAAATAGGTGAGACAAGCTTTTCTAAAAAGTGAGGATCTTCTTTTTCTAGGCAAACTTCTAAAGTAAAGTCATCAATTGACTTTATGTGAACCTCTTCAATAGATCCTTGCTGCAGTTTTGCCTGCTTGGCCCCTTTTATAGAAAATAGTAGGTAAGCCTCATGTGAGGGAAACTCAGGAGATAGGACTTTTTTCCAGCTATTTTCAAAATCCTTGGCTGTAAGTAAACTTCCATCGCTGAAGAAAGTTTTTTTTAGCTTAAAGCGATACGTTTTTTTATCGCGCGATAGTTGCAAACTTTCCAAAATTTCATTTTCTAAATTTCCTTTTGAGTCAATTTTTACAAGGGATCGATATAATAAATTGTAAATTTGGTTAGATACTAAATCGCTTTCAATTCTAGGGTCTAGAGTTACAATTTCCTGATCAATATTTAAAGTAATACTATTTTGTTCTTTTCTTTCAAAGGTACAACCATGTAATAAAAAAGAAAAAACAAGAATTAATCGAAATATCAAATAAATTGCATTATTCATGGAAAAGGCAACGTTTGCAGCTGGCTGTTTTTGGGGGGTAGAAGAGGCTTTCAGAAAAATTAAGGGGGTAATCTCGACAAGGGTTGGGTATACAGGAGGTCATGTGGAAAATCCAACCTATAGAGAGGTTTGTCAAAAGACCACAGGACATGCTGAATCTATAGAAATTGAATTTGATCCTCAAATTATTAGTTATGAAAAGCTGCTTAAAATTTTTTGGCAAATTCATGATCCTACTTCAGTAGATAAACAGGGCTTAGATATTGGCAATCAATATCGCTCGGCTATTTTTTATCACAATAAGCAGCAACAGAAAATAGCCGAGCTAAGTAAAGATGAAATTCAAAGCAAACTTTCAAAAAAAGTTGTGACGTCTATTGAACCTGCAAAAACTTTTTACCCAGCTGAAGAATATCATCAAAAATATATTTATAAAAAAAATAGTTAATTTTTAAATTCTGCTACAAGCTCCTGTAATGTCTTTTTTGCATCTCCAAAAATCATAGAGGAGTTTTCTTTAAAAAATAGCGGATTGGCAATGCCAGCAAAGCCAGATCCCATAGAACGTTTTAGAATAAATACATTCTTAGCTTTATCTGCTTCAATAATAGGCATGCCGTAAATTGCACTGGTATCATCATCTCTTGCTGCTGGATTTACTACGTCATTAGCACCAATAACTAAACAAACATCAACAGTGTTCATAATGGGGTTAACATCATCAGTTTCTGCTAGTAAATCATAGGAAACGCCAGCCTCTGCCAATAAAACATTCATATGGCCAGGCATTCTTCCTGCAACAGAGTGAATAGCATACTTGACTTCAGTGCCATTTTTTTCTAATAACTCAGAAAATTCTTTCACAATATGTTGTGCTTGCGCTACAGCAAGTCCATATCCAGGAACAATTAAGACTGATTTCGCTGCTTCTAAGACATGATAAGCATCTTGAGAAGTAAGCGATTTTACTTCTCCTAATATTTCAAGCTGCTTGCCACTTACTTTTGATCCAAATCCACTAAACAATACATTTGTTAGGGAACGGTTCATAGCCTTACACATAATGGATGTTAAGATAATCCCACTTGCTCCTACTAATGCGCCAGATACAATTAATATATTATTAGCAATAACAAACCCGGCAGCACATGCGGCAATACCAGAGTAACTATTCAATAACGAAATAACAACTGGCATATCAGCTCCACCAATAGGAATAACCAGTAAGACACCTAATAGCAAGGAACCTGCAATAACACCTATTAAGGAGGAGTAACTGACTGCAGGGTTAATAGAAAATAATATTCCTAAAACGACCATGGCAGAAAGCAGTGTGAAATTAAAGAATTTTTGTCCGGAAAAAAGAAGAGGTTTCCCTGAAACCTTTTCACTAAGTTTTGCCCAAGCAATCATGCTTCCAGTGAAGGTAACTCCACCAATTAAAATAGATAGGAAAATAGTCACAGCCGATAAGATAGAAATGCTCGGATCTGCCACATAAACAGACCAGCCGACCAGTAAACTGGAAAGGCCACCAAAGCCATTCAATAGAGCGACCATTTCAGGCATGGAAGTCATAGCTACTTTTTTAGCGCTGTAGACGCCAATAAAAGACCCTACTACTAGTCCTGCTAAAATAAGCTTATAATCAATGATTTCCTTACTAAGTAAGGTAACTACAACTGCTATGAACATACCCAATGCAGAAATAAAATTTCCCTTTCGAGCTGTTTTAGGGCTACTAAGAAGCTTAAGGCCCATAATAAATAAGACGGAGGCAATAAGATAGGATGCGTTAATTAATATATCAAAATTCATTTTGGGTCCTCTTTCTTTTTAAACATTTCCAACATTCGGTTTGTCACAAAATAACCACCGACCACGTTAATAGTTGCAAAAACAATAGCAACAAAACCGAGTATTGTTCCTAAAGTTACCCCGCCTAGGCCAGTTGATACTAGAGCACCTACTAAAGTAATACCGGAAATAGCGTTCGATCCGGACATTAAGGGTGTATGAAGGGTTGAGGGTACTTTTGAAATTAGTTCAAATCCTACAAAAATCGATAGGACTAATACAAAAGACAAAAGAAGTAATGTTTGAGCGTCCATTGTTAGTTTTCCTGTGTGAATTTATTTTTTATGAGATCATTGAAAATAACTCCTTCATGCGTAATAACAGAGCTTTTTAGTAGATCATTTTCTAGATCAAGTCGAAATTCCTCTTTATCCCAGAAGTGATTTAGTAGATGGAAAAGATTAGCGGCGTACATTTGAGTGGCGTCTAAGGCTACTTTTCCTGGAAGATTGGCAAGACCAATAATATCTACGCCGTTAATAGTTTCAGTTGAGTTAACTTTAGATCCTTCTACATTGCCACCAGTTTCTACTGCCATATCAACAATAACAGATCCTGGCTGCATACTTTCTACCATCTCTTTGGTAATAATAAGAGGGGCTTTTTTTCCAAAAACCTGAGCTGTTGTGATAACGATATCAGAGTTTTCACAAACTTTTTTCATAGCTAGGCGTTGTTTTTCAAGTTGATCAGCAGTGAGCTGCTTTGCATACCCATCTTTAGTCTGTCCTGTTTCACCTAAGTCCACTTTTACAAACTTTGCACCTAATGACTTGACTTGCTCTTCTACGACAGTTCTTGTATCAAAAGCTTCCACTCTAGCGCCAAGGCGTTTTGCTGTGGCAATTGCTTGCAGCCCTGCAACGCCTGCTCCAATAACAAAAACTCTTACAGGGGATATTGTTCCAGATGGGGTAGTCATCATGGGGAATACCTTTTTTAAGTGAGCTGCTGCTTCAATAACGGCAACATAACCTGCTAGGTTAGCTTGAGAGCTTAATGCATCCATTTTTTGAGCAAGAGTTGTTCTAGGTATCATTTCC
>JASFVE010000011.1:0-33716 GCA_050049995.1 Chlamydiota bacterium
TGTTGAGCTTATGCTTAAAATCCTGGATAAATTAGATGAACAGGTTAAATGCGAGATACATGCAACCATTGAATCAGTTGTTGCTAAGCAAACGGAGCGCTGGGAAAATGTTGTAAACAATTCCAATGATTATATGGCTTGCCTAGGTATCCAAACGGATTCTGAGATGGATCTAATTTTCAGTTATTTGCAGCCTCTTCCCAGAATAGGACGATCTGGCCTACAAGAAAATATGCATGGTGCTTTTTTAAAAATCGAAGTAGCAGATCGCCTGTTTTCATTTTTTGTAAACTCCACATATCCTCCTTTTTGGGGAGGACGTCCAAAGTGGCTTATTCAAGTAGGAAGTGAAGAGCTTTCTCTCAATAGAACTTTTGGTGAAGGAACTGGCTTAACCAATACTATACCTTATGAATATCACAGAGCCGTCCTCGAAAAATTATCTGAATATAAAAGCTCTGTACTGCAAAAAATAGCGTTAACTGCCTCAAGGAATCAAGAAATACTAACGCAAACACTATCTCACTCTAGGGATTACATGGAAAAATTAGGCTTAACAATGTCTGATGTATCTATCATTAAATATAATGCAGAAATTCAACCTTCTACATATGGGCGGGTCACCTTGGAAGATCATATGAAGGATAATTTTTTGGAACTTGAAGTCGATGGCAAACAATTCGGACTTTATGCTCATAGCACTTTTGATAATGGTTGGAAAGAAACGATAAAAGCTGTTTGCATCAACGATCCATCCTTGAATGCAACTACAGGCGATGGCACTACTCAAATCAATGCCATACCCGAGATATGGCATAAGAAACTTCTTGAAAAGCTGGAAGGTGATAAAAGCATTCAAGATAATTTACGCGAAAAAATCAGAAAAGCTTCTTAAAAACGGCTAGGTTGAGATGTTTGATTTATTAGTATTTATTTCCCTAAGTTTTTTAGCCGCTATAAGCCCTGGGCCTGATTTTGCCATTGTTGTTCATTATGGATTGACAGGATCAAGAAAAGCAGCGCTACTGACAGCTTTAGGTGTTGCTTTAGCTTTGCTTTTTCATGTTAGCTACTGTATGAGTGGCGTAGCATTCCTTTTGCAAAAAAACCCATCTATTATGAAAATTTTAAGGGTATTAGGATCAGTCTACTTAGGATATATAGGCATCAAGATACTATCTTCTCAAAAAAACATCGATGAGCCGAAAGAGACACAAAAAACACTCTTTCGTCATCCATTTGTTGCAGGTTTTTCTACTAATCTCTTAAACCCTAAATCTACTTTTTTTTGCATAAGTTTACTTGTTCAATTTGCTTATGCCTACACAACCGTACCAATGAAAGTAGCCTACGGCCTTTCCATTCCGTTAACTGCTATCACATGGTACAGCTTTGTATCTTACTGTTTTACCCATCCTCGTTTTATTCCTTTTGTAAAAAAACAAAAGGCTCTTTTTATGAAATCCATGGGCTATCTTTTACTTATTTTAAGTATTTCTAGCTTTATTTTCATTAGTATCTAAAAAAAATATTTTTACAAAAAAGCAAAACTCTATATAAAAGCTTTTTCAAAAAAAGATGTGTAATAATCCTATTTAGGGTTCGGAATCTATGACGGCTTTAAGTCAAAGGACATGCTCACTTTTTTCTACTGAAGTTCAAAATGGAATGACACCTTCTAGTCTTGAGTATCAACAGTTGCCAAGCATAACTAGAGAATATTCTTTATTTCCTAAAATTCAAAATATAGCCTTGAGAGCGCACAAGGCACATTCTGTTCAGTCAAAAACTCCTCGAAAACCTATTTCGCAATCGAAAATTTTTTTTCAACCTCAAATGACTCATGTGACTTTTCCTATCCTAGCACCAGGACAATCCCAAATAGTTCCAATAAATCAAGAAAATAATGAACAAAACTTTACCCGTCATTTTACCCTTTTGTGTGAGGATTATGCACTTGGAAAAAGCTGCAGAACTAACAGATGTACTTTTGCACATGGAGAGGAACGACAAATAAAGGTTGAAGTAAAGCCCTCTCATAAAATTTGCAATGCCTGGCAAATTGGATTTTGCCGTTACGGAATCAATTGCAGGGACAGGCATGTAGATCTCCCTAAATATAAAACAAAGCTGTGTAGATCCTTCATGAAAAATAAAAAATGTCCGGATGGGGATCATTGTATGTATGCACATGGAAGAGGCGAGCAAAGAAAACAACAACTTTAGTTTAGCCAACTTCTATATTTTTAACAGTTTAGTTTCTCAGTGATGACTTCTCGAGTTATTGACATCACGATCGTTGCTGTTGAGATCATTGCAATCCTCCACTTTAGCCCTAACATAGCATTTCCTCTAGAAAAAAGGTTTATTAAGGAATGTTTTTTAGAAAAATCTTGCTGCTGCTGCGTCTTGTGAGTGTCAAAAGGTTGACTGACAACTGCTGCAACAGTACCAGCTAAGATCCCAGCAACATATTGTGATACCCAATAATTATAACCTTCTGATTGAAGCTTTTTAGTTAGTTTTGGAGCAACTCCAAGGTAAGCTGCTGAAAAAGAACCTTCACGTATTGCCGTAGAGAGAAAAGCTCTATAAAAGCTTGGAAACCCATAAGATGATTGCATATTTTTTACAGTGGCCCAAAAATTTTGACCTGTTCTTTGCTGCTGAATCATAATTCCTTCAAAAGGACAAACAGCAATAGCCGAAAAAGCGCCTGATGCTGTAGCTGCAGCTATCGGATCCCATCTCTTTGCAAGAATTCCATTAACAGCTGTTTGGATAGCAATAACAGGAGCAAAGCTACTGGCAAAACTTTTTCCACCTCTATACAGCACTTGAGGTTTTTTTATAGAAAAAACAACCTTTACATCTTGAGGAGCAGCTGATTGCATGTAATTTTTAAAAAAAATCATAGGTTGAACAAAAGGGACTACAGACACCCCTGAAAAGACTCCTATGAGAATATTTTTCCCAAAATTTTTTGATGTTGTTTCAGTCTTCTCAGAAACCTGTAGTTGAACGGATGCTTCTTTTGCTGAACGAATAGGACTTGTCATAAGAACTCATTTTTTAAAGTTAATTATATTTATTATCTAATAGCTTTCGCATCATGATTTACTGATCCATAAACATTTTTCGAGGCAAGTTCATAATTGGATATGACGCTAGCTCTAATGTTTGCAGGTAGGTTTGGGTAGTCTAACAGCTGTTTACAAGCTTGTAGTCCTTCTGGAAACCTACCAAGCAGTAAGGCGCAATTTGCATATTCAATTAAGGCAGCGTAGCTGTAGGTATCTGTTTCTACACAAACATCTTCTTTTGGGTAGGGAAAAGAAAGGGCAAACTTGGACAAAAGATACCCCAACAAAAAGTTACCTTTTTTTCGGTAGCATATAGCCATTCTAAAAAGAGGTTCGGCTCTAGTTGGCCGAAAGTTATACGCTTTTGAAAAGCTATCTATCGCCTCGTCAAAGCGATTCAATTTAGTATAGATCATCCCTACTTGATATAATGCTAAATAAGTCTCCTGTTCATCTTCACTTGGCATTGACAATCTCTTCTCAAATTTTTTCAAAGCTGTATCAAGTTCATCTGCATTTAAATACGCTTGCGCAATGTAAAATGCATAACGACTATTATTTGGCTCATTTGCAAAAGCTTCTTCTAAAACTTTTGCATCTTTTAAGTACTTTTTAGGATCTTTGGAACGAGCACCTATTGATTCATTACAAATATTAATAATGCCATCCAAAGTTCCTTTTGTTTTCATTTGAGAAGACAGAATATCTTCATGTAATACTCCATGCCATTTCCAATCTATATGATTATTAATAAGACCTACCCGCTTAAAGTCAGCTCCCCCATCTATATGACGAACAACGACTTGATAACAATCTAGCGTTAACTCAGGCAGCTTAAAACCTTTTGAATATTTCCAAACTTCATCAGCATCAATAAATAAAAGATAGTCCCCTTTATTTTTTGCGGCTTGCAGAGCTTCATTCCGATTATGTTGAAAATTAACCCATTTGCTTTCATGAAGCTCTCCAGGTATATCTTTTAAGAAATTTTTAATTATCTTTTGTGTTCCATCAGTAGATCCTGTGTCAAAAATCACCCAATAATCAATGAAAGGCTTAACTGAGCTTAAGCATTTTTCAATCACATCTTTTTCATCTTTGACAATCATATTTAAGCACACTGTTGCTTCCTTTGACTGCCCTTTTCCGCTAATAACTAAAAGAAAAAACAGAATACAAAGAACTTTCTTACTCATTGTGACCTCTTTTTTTAAGGGCCGAGATAGTAAAAAATTATTTATTTTCAAACAATTCATTCTTTAATTTTCTTCTTGCAAGGATTCTCAAATGATGCTTAAAAAAAGGAAAAAACAAAGCACATCTATGGCTCAAAAAATTTTCTTTTTTACTTTACTGATCTTTGTTGTGAATATTTATGCATGCACCGACTTCATTTTGAAAGATCTAAACAATGACGTTGTTGTGGGAAGATCAATGGAGTTTGGAATAGACCTTCAATCTGAAATTGTCTACTTTCCCAAAGACGATGGGAACACAAATACACAAGCTTGTACACAAGAAAGGTCTTCTTGGATAAATAAATATGCCTACGTGGGGATTACAGTTTTTGGATTAAACATGGTAGTTGATGGGATGAATGAAAAAGGTTTATCCATAGAAACACTTTGGTTTCCAGGAGCTAAGTATCCACCTTTTCCTAAAAAACACCAGGGTATGACTATCCCTTTGGAAGATTTGAGTAATTGGATACTAGCTAGTTTTTCAAACGTAGAAGAAGCAAAGCAGAAACTGAAAAATATTTATATTTTGCCCCGAATTATTCCTCAGCTAAATGAAATTCCTCCTATTCATCTATCTTTACATGACAAAGAAGGAAATAGCTTAACGATTGAATTCATAGATGGAAAAATGGAACTTCTTGATAACTCTGTTGGTGTCTTGACAAATGCCCCCAAATTAGAGTGGCATATTACCAACCTCAGGAACTATATCAACCTTAGTTCCATAAATAAAGATAGTATTATATTTGATGGAAGCGTGTTTCAGCCAACGGGAGAAGGGACAGGACTTTTAGGTATACCAGGAGACTGGACTCCCCCTTCTAGATTTGTAAAAATTGCAATTCTTAAAAATTTTGCATTAAAGGCAAAAACAACTAAGGAAAATATCAACCTAGCTTTCCACTTGCTTAATACCGTTGATATCCCTTATGGCATTATCCAGTCTTCAAATGGAAAAGAATATGATCATACGCAGTGGGTAGTAGTAAAAGATCTTTCTCATCAAAAACTTTACTATCGAACCTACAAAAACATGAATATACGCTGCTTTGATTTAAAAAAAGAAAAGGGAAAAAAAGGTAAGAAATTTCCAATGAAAGGGACTAATTAACCCCTTTCTTACTACTAAATTAAGCCTATCCTTCTTATTAATGGATGCGAGTAGCGAGATATTACATCAGCATGATTGACCCCAGACAAGAACCCACCTAGGGAAGCTAAATTAATGGAGTACGTAACAACACTTATCTTCAAAAAAAGCTCTCTTGCTCTTTCTGAAAACCTTTGACTGATATAGTTGGGGGAAGTTTGGTAAAGCCTTATGACCCTTGTGTCAGAAAATATAGAATGATCTCTTACTAGAAGGCCATAGACAAATCCAGCACCTGTCGCTGTAGGTTGATAATATACTTGAGTTGCAATTAAAGCTGCAGAAATTGTGTAGTGATATATATGATTCACTAAAACATAGACAGTTTGGAATCTATTAATAGAAGCTGGGCCTTCTACTTGTGGTAAAACAGGACCTCTATTTTGTGCATTATTAATAAATTCAACTAATCTACTGATGATTTGCTCTCGTTCATTGTTAAGATCATCGGTTAGGTTTTCAGAAGAGATAACTATTTGTGCATCTAGAAGATCCCGCCTATCTGCTACTCCCCTTGCAGATAAGGCTTCTGAAACGGTCCTTATTGAATCTGCATCAGCGGGTAAATTAAGATGATTTGCAAGAGACTGAAAGTCTCTTAATCTAAAGCCCAGGGTGCTTAAAACCATATATGCTTCTTCATCCATATCATCTTCTTCTGTATCAAGCCTTGCATGAATCCTACTAGATAAATCTCCATAGCGGTTCCTTAACGAGTTGGGATTTGATTCAGTAAGGCTTTGATATAAGTTCAAAAAACGAGGGTCTGCAGTAATTTGATTTATTTCATCAATGAGAGCTACAACTTCATTTGGACCTTGCAATCCATTCGGTAATCTTGGACTTAAATAATGCAGATTAGTGACATCACGAATAATTTGGTTTAATTGTTGCTGTTTAGTAGAAATATCATTTTCTATAGCATTTAGCTGATCTACAGAAGTGTTTCCATCTATAGAATTTACTCTATCTAGAATTCTTTGATAGTCATTATCATATTGTTGAAGGCGATGTATTGTATTATCTAAGTTTCTAAGAGAATCCGAAATAGCTAATTGAGGTAAGATTACACTTTGGATTTGTTCCTCAGATAAATGCGTTATAAGATATTCAAAAGTAAAAGCTGAGGGTCGAGATCTTTGAAACTGTCTTATTGTTTCATCAGTAAGAGTATTATTTTGACGTTGCGCTTCAAAAGCTTGTTGAAGCTCTTCATTTGATAAATAGTCAATGACAGGTGAAAGCTCCTCAAAAGTTTGACGACTACTTGCAAGATATCTTCCCAAAAGTTGCACTAAAAAATCCTGAAACCTTTGATAGTCTCCCCTTACTAAAGGTTCAAAATCAAATTCTTTTACAAATCTATCAATGCTAATAATGTTTCTGATAAGAAACATTGCAAAAGGAACAGCATATCCAGCCACAAAAGTCATTGTTTCTAGTCGTTGTAGAACATGGTACGCTGAAAAGGAACCTTGCAAATAATTATAAATGGAAAAGGAATTAGTCATGACTGCCATACCTCCCCAACCTAATATTATTGAACTACTAATCAAACCGGTGTAAAGAGCTATTCGAACAATTTTATTAAGCGTTGCGGCTTTCTCATGTATGGTTGCGTCGGAAGAAAGAACATCATCCCCCCATTTTATTTCAAAAAAAATAGATCCTGTTACAGTTAAAAAGCTTAAAAAACATGCAAAACTACTATAAGTATACAGTGCTGCTGAAGCAACCGTGGAAACCAGAGCAATAGTACTCATCATTTTATTATCAGAAAAGTGATGAACCGATTGCCTAAGAAAAAGATTATGATCTAATGCATTTATCATTTTTTTTAGAAAATTGATTGTGAAGCAAAAGTATTAGCAAAATACAATTAAATTTCAAATAAAATATAAAAAAAATATAATTCGATAAATAAATATTTATTCAAGTATAATTAACTATTAACTTGTTATTTACATGAATAAATACTTTTACATAATAATAATATTTTTATTTTCATCATTTTTTTATAAAAACCTTTATAAGACTAAAAACGATCTCGTTCCAGTTAAAATTGGATCTATAAACTTGTCCTCTCAAGGATTAGAAAGATACGTGAATGAGCTTAATTATTATTTAAAGGAAGATTTTACCAGCAGGAACCTAGCTGATTCCTTAGAAGCACTAAATCAAGCGGGCTTAAAAATAGCTACTAAGTTAGCAGTTTTAAAAAACATTGAAACACTTACAGACGATCCTCGCTTAATAAGACAGGGTAAATATAACTTCTGGAAAGTTGTAAGAAAAAATTTAAAAAAAGACTGGAAAAAGCAACTTTATAATTTAATAGAAAATGGTAAGTATAATTCCTCTTTGCCTTCCCATCAGTTTTTTAGATTGCAAAGCATTATAAAATCGCTATATCCCCAAAAAACTTATACATCTTTTTTCAAATCTGAAAAAAAGAGCAACCTTCCTATGTTCAGCTATAAACGCGGTGAGGCAAGTGAAAAGTCTTTTAATGGAAAATCCCTTACTATTTTGAGCTTCAATATCTGTTTTACACCTGATGATATGCCTCTCGTATTTGGTGGTATGCTGCCTTGGCAGCAAAGAATAGATAAAGTAGCCTCCACTATCAAAGATTCAGGGGCAGACATAGTATGCATGCAGGAAATTTTCGACCATAACGGTTATGAAGCTTTATATGATAGTTTGAAGGATGAATACCCCCATTTTTACATGCACATTGGACCTTGGAGCTTTCAAGGCTCTTTTAAATCTTTGGGATTTGGAAGTGGGCTTATGGTAGCAAGTAAATACCCCTTAGACAATCCTCAGTTTATCCCTTTTGAGAAGGATAATACCCATATCAATAGAGGTGTTTTTTCTTTTCAAGTTCTCGATAAAGAAGGTAAGGCTATAAGTCACATTTATACGACTCATTTAGAGCCGTTTGAGGAAGGTAAAAAATTAAGAGACAAGGAACTTGAACAAATTATCAGCCAGATGGAGTCTGAAAAAGGTGAAACTATTCCTAAAATTTTATGCGGTGATTTAAATCTCCCTCCAGACGAGCAAATATCTTGGATTCAAAATTACTTCACCCATGATTTAGAGCTAGAGAGGTTTTACAATGAAGATAATTATTTTACTTCCTGTGATTTCACAAAATTCTGGGTGGATCCAACTTCGTTTGAAGCAAAGAAGGAGTTTTTAGATTACTCCCTCCTCTATAAGAAGGGATCTGAGAGATTCACTATTACAACGAATTTCATTCCAACATTTAAACCCCAAAATCCTCAAGCAGCGACATCTGATCACTTTGGGTTATTGACTAAACTTCAGTTTAATGAGAACGTAGAGCTTTAGCAATTGTCATTCTCACAGTTTTAAATCCAGCTAAAATTGTAGCTAGCATTACAACTGAAAAGTTCAATATGAATATTTGAAAAAGCATTTTCCAATTAAACTTAAAAGAAATAAACATTTCATTTGTAAGACCAGGGCCCGGTGGCATTTTTATACCATGGTTTAAGAAGGTCATTAAAATGAAAAAGGAAAGACCAATACCTAAAACTGAACCGATTATCCCCATTAAAAATCCTTCCGTTAAAACTAAACGAAGCACATCAAATGAAGATTCACCATTAGCTCGAAGGTTACCAATTTCCTGCTTTCTCTCTAAAATTGCAGTAGAGATTGTGTTAAATATACCTAGAAGGACAATGCCTATTATTATTACTTGTACAACTGAAAATTGTGTATTTAACCAGTCTATGGAATGCTGATAATATACTTTATCTAACTCATTAAATGGAGCTGTTTCAAGATCTGGAAATCTGTCCTCAACTGCTTGAGAGACTTTTTCCCAACCTGTGTACTCCTTTAACCCAATAGAAATTTTCTCAATGGAATTGGTTTTCATTAGAGTTTGTGCATCATTTAACTGCACTCTGAAAATTCGGTTATCAAAATCAACTGCGCCAGTGTAAAATATCCCAGTTACAGTAAACTCTTTTTTATTGAATTTGTTTTTAGCTGAATTAACATATAGCAAAACATTATCACCAGGTTGAACTTTCAAAGCAGTAGCAAGTCCTTTACCTAAAATAATGCCATTTTTTTGCGTAGTTAGTGGTTCTCCTTCTACAATATTTAAGCTATGAAAAAAATCTGACTCCTCTTCTGCAACAATCCCCTCACCTTGTCCAGATGCACTTAAATCTCCATTTTTTAGTAAGGCTGAAAAGCCAATTCTAGGAAAAACATGTTCAACTTCAGGCTGTTCTGTCAAAAAATCATCTACTTCGCGCCAATTATCAATCCAGTGTTCCCAAGGCTTCTCATACACTGTCTCTCTGTAATTTAAAGTGTTAATTTGCCCATGTCCATAATGTGAATGCACTGTACTTTCACGATAATCTTCTAATATGCCGTTGATAAAGCCTTTAAATGAAAAGAGAGCTCCAGCTCCGATGGCTACTGTTAAAAGAACCGCTACAGTTCTCCTAATATTTCTAAATAAATTACGAAATGCTAAATGAAAAATCATGCCAGTACCTCCGAGACTATTTTACCATCTTGCATATGGATTTTTTCATCTGCATATGATTCTACCATCGGATCATGAGTGGTAATAATAACAGAAACTCCTTTTTCCTTTACCAGCCAAGCAAATAGCTCCATTATTTCTTTTCCCGTTTTTTGATCTAAACTAGCTGTAGGCTCGTCTGCAATAATTACCTTAGGATCTTTCGCTAAAGCCCTAGCTATGGCTACTCTTTGTTTTTGTCCTCCACTTAACTCTGAAGGTTTTTTCATGCGATGCTCCCATAATCCAACTGAACGCAAGGTTTTTTCTACTTTCTCTTTAATTTCTCCTTTGGGAACCTTTTGTCGATATAAAAAATAAGCAACATTTTCCTCTGCTGTAAGAACAGGGATTAAATGAAAGTGCTGAAAAATAAATCCTATTTTGTTCCTTCTAATCTGATTTTTTTCTTTTTCAGAAAGTATGTTCAAGTGCTTACCGTCTAAGCGTAAATCACCTTCCTGAATAGGCTCAATAAGCCCTAACAAGTTAATTAGAGTAGATTTGCCCGATCCAGAAGGGCCAAGTAAAGTAATTAAAGAATTACACTTTATTTTTAAGGAGATATTTTGAACTGCTGGAACAGTTAAATTACCTAATTTATAGCTAAAGCTCACATCATGCAGCTCATATAAATACTTATTATTCAAAATAAACCTATTTATTAAAGTGGTAAGTTAAATTTTACATCGATTAATTAAAAAAAATCAATTAATAACTGATTATTTTTAATAGTATGTATAAATTATTTTATTAAAAAAAATATTTACATAATAAATTTATTTTTATAAACAAGCCTTAAGATAGACACATTAGAGGAAATGATGAAAACTCCCAAGATTATAGCTATTTGCTTGATTGTCATTGGTATTGTGGCGATTGGATACTCTATCCATGGAATGCAGAGAATTCGAAGAGCTCACGAGGATGTTGATTTTTTTACAAGCCCCTTTTCGGATGTACCTGTAGGTGAAGATGTTAGCAAGCGTCTTCATGCCAGAGTTAGCGAATATGACCTTTCAGTTACCTTATTATTAATAGGTGGTATTGCATCCACTGTAGCTGGAGCTGCTATATTCTATTACTATCGAAAAAAATAGCTGCTAGAAATTAAGATTTCTATCTGAGACTTGGTTCAAGTTCTTTGTTATTTCGTCTAATGGAATAACTTCCGCGTCTTTATGCTCGATGCCCTCACACTTATTTTTCAAGCCTTCCCATGTTTCTTTGGATTTTAAAGCAGAAGGCCAGTAAGGAAAAGACCTACATTGCACAGGTCTGCTGTGATGGGCTGTGCATTTCTTATTTTTCAAAAATATACAATCACCATTGGGCTTTTTATTTAAAAGGATCTTATCAAATACTTTTGAAGTATACTGATCTAAAAAGTCCTGTCTGGATATTTTCAAGCCTTTAGCAAGGAGGTCGACATCTTTATCTGTTAACCAAACTTCCCCATTTTCTCCACTGCAGCATTTACCACATTGAGTGCATGTGAACTTTAAACCATCTTTATACCAAGGGTCTTCTTTAATAACATTTAACTTACTCATATTCTTGAGTTAACACAAATGTATTAATTAAAACAAAAAAACCCGAAAAATAATTCGGGTTTTTTGCAAAAAAATCAGGTTAACCACCACATTTTTTGCAGCTATCCTTAACTGCTCTTTCTAGATCATCGGCACATTTATGAACATTGTCACAATCTTTTTGAATTTGTCTAACATTTGGCTGAGATGCATGTAAATCAGAAGAAAGTCTTTTGCAAGCTGAATCTAATTTACCTTGTTTGTTTTCTAAATTCTTTAAATCTCTTTCAGGTAGTTTATTAGGTTTTCCAAGAGTCATAGTTTTCTCCTTGTTATGACAGTTTATATTCACGATTTATCGTGAAAGCCTTTCGCCTTGCATCTCGCCCTTAAATGTAATTATAAAACCTAAACTAATTAATTTTAAAATAAATAATTTAATTATCAAAACTAAATAAGTTTAAAATACTTGGAAACAAAATTAATAAAAAAACAGAATAGTTTTTAAGAAATAAAAGAGAACCCCTAGGCAGCTTTCCTAGTCACTTTAGGACCTGTAGCTGGCTTTTTAGCCGGCCACAAGATCTTTCTTGCCCAGTAGTTAGCGCTCCATTTGTCATTTTTAGTGAGCTTTCCACTTTTGTTTCGAATATTTGCTGACCTAGCTAAATAGCTTTCTTTAGCTTTTTCACTATAATTATGACCATAGCCTTTCTGGCCAAAGTGGACGACTTTTCCTCTTTTTTTACCATTAACTGTTTTAGTAGCAAGAACCATCATTTTCTTATTTTTAGAGGAAGACTTGATAGGTTTGTTAAGCGACCAGAGTCTTCCCCGGTACATATACTTACTACCTACCTTTTTTAATTTAGAAATATCAATGCCTTTAACAGTCATAAACCAAAACCCCCACCTATAATTAAATTATTATCACAATAGTTAATTATTTGTTAAGTAAATACAAATATATTTTAATTATATATTAATAGATCGTTGAATTATTTTAAGTTCAATATCGCTAAACCCTTTATCTTGTTTAGCAACTAGAGCGTCACCTGCATACCACTGGCCTTTAGACTGAAGGTCGTGCCACTTTTGATCCAGGCACTCATCTTTTACAGTTTGAAAAAAGACATTATTTTCAAGTTGATTATATGAATCATGAAAACAGGCCATTAAAGTATCATAATAATGGGCATTTACTACATATGCATGGGCTTGTGTAGATTTAAGTATCCGAGAGATATGTAAGCAAGAAGAAGGCTCTTTTTCCAATACTCGAGTGGAAAGAAAAAAAACATCCCAGTTTTTTACCTTGCTTAAGAAAGTGGATATATATTGATCTATTTCCGTAGCGTCTTGGGTAAATATGCAATCGTCTTCTAAAATCAGTACATTATTCCAATTATTTTGTTTAGCAAGTTTAATGCTAGAGTAATGTGAATAAGCACAACCTCTATGTCCATTAAGAGGTGTATAAAAAGCTTCAACTCTGTGGATTTTTTCTTTTTTTGTTTTTAGACGATCAAGTTCAGCTAATAACTTTTCTTTTCGATCCGTTCTATGTTCTAAATTGATATAAACAATGGCATCAAAGCGATTAAGAGCAAAATTATCCAAATATTTCTCCAAAAAAATTCATCATAGATTGCATAGACCTTTTTTCTACCGATGGATTATAAACAGTTCCTCTTTTTGGGTCATTAGCTTCAGGATTAGTAAAAGCATGCATTGTTTGACCGTATACATGCACCTGCCAATCTACCTTCCGTCTTGTCATTTCTTCTTCAAATTTTTCTACATCCTTTGGTAAAACCATAGGATCATCATGTCCATGCAAAGCTAGAATTTTAGCCTGCATTTCCTTTTGCTCGATATCAGGATCAGACAAAAGGCCATGAAAACTTACAGCTCCTTTAAGGTCTACACCAGACCTTGCCAAGTCAAGGGAGCACAACCCACCAAAACAAAAACCAATACTAGCTATTTTATGCGGATCAACAAAAGATTGCTTTTTAATTGCTTCATAACCTGAAACAATTCTTTTTCGAAGATGCATTCTGTCTTTTAAAAAGGGTTCCATTAACTGTTGGTTTTCCTCGAGGCTGTTTCCTAAAATGCCTTTACCATAAACATCTAATGCTACACCAATGTAGCCTGCTTCGGCTAATTTTTTAGCTTGCTCAATAACAAATTCATCTCTTCCACGCCATGCATGAAAAATAAGTATGGTAGGAGCCTTTTCCTTTTTATAAGCAATAAAGGCTTCTAAAATAGCTGATTGATCTTTGTATTCAAAAAAATGTTTTTGCATAGATATAACACATAGTTTAATTGTTGTTATTAACACTGAATTGCTAATTAAGTAAAGAATTGAATTTTTATTTTGAAAACTATTTCATGCTTTTATAGCAATTAGCACTTCCCTTTCACATTTCTTATCTAAAGTTTATTTTAGTAAAAAAACATCACAATAAATCTAAATTATGTTATTATTTCTTTGTTTATTTTAATTAAATAATTGATTTTATGGATTTAAATACTGTTAACAACAATTTAACTTGGCTTGATATTTACGAAGACTATACCGCTGAAGTTCAATTTTCATCTTCGGGTAGTCGACTCCTTGTTTTTAAAAATCCTTACAACAAAGATAGAGTTTATTCCATAAATTCCCTTGCTAAAGAGTGTTTTCAAGTTTTATCTGGATTAAAAAACCATACGCAAACTCTTGTTGCTCGAGATATTTATTTAAAACTTTGCAATCACAACCGACAATTAAATAATAAATTATCGAATGAATCTTTTATTGTTCGAATCTTTGTTTGGGTTAGAGATTTTTTTTCCTATCAGAACATCCTAAATAAAAGAAAACCTCTGCTGACTTATTATAACATGGCAGGTAACCCTACACGTGTTAGCTTTGCTTAGTAGCTAGCATTTATAAAATTCATAGACACCTTTCAAAGAAATTGTTAATAAAAGGAATAAACCCCTTGAATTAGCATGACTAGTATTTCTAACAAAAGGCTTTCTGCACTTGACGCTTATTGGAGAGCTGCTAACTACTTATCCATTGGTCAAATTTACTTAAGAAGTAACCCCCTTCTGAAAGAACCTTTGAAAAAAGAACATATCAAAGCAAGACTTTTAGGACACTGGGGCACTTCACCTGGGCTAAACTTGATTTATGCTCACCTAAACAGGTTGATTCAAGATACAGATGCCCAAGTTCTTTATATTACAGGTCCGGGTCACGGTGGCCCTGCTTTAAGAGCCAACGTCTTCTTAGAAGGATCTATGAGTGAGATTTACCCCAATATTTCTAGAAGTATTGAAGGGATAGAAAAATTGATGCTGGAGTTTTCTTGGCCAGGAGGCGTTCCCTCTCATGTAAGCCCCCCTACTCCAGGTTCTATTCATGAAGGAGGAGAGCTAGGTTATTCTTTAGTTCATGCGTTTGGAGCTGTGATGGACAACCCTGACCTTTTGGCAGTTTGTGTAGTAGGAGATGGCGAAGCTGAAACAGGGCCACTTGCCGCAAGCTGGCATTCCAGTAAGTTTATTAATCCAGCATTAGATGGTGCCGTCCTGCCTATTTTACATTTAAACGGATATAAAATTTCTGGACCTACGATTTGGGGTAGAATGTCTGACGAGGATTTAACCAGTTTCTTTAAAGGGGTGGGCTATGAACCTGTCTTCGTTACTGGAGATGATCCTTCTTTAGTGCATAAGGATTTTTGGCATACACTAGATACCGTTTATGACAAAATAAAAAAAATTCAAAACAATTATAAAAAAAATGCCAAAGAGGGCTACGCAAGATGGCCCATGATTATTTTAAAAACACCTAAAGGCTGGACATGCCCTAAAAAGGTAGATGGAAAAGTAATCGAAGGTACCTTCAGATCCCACCAAGTGCCTATTTCTGATGTAGTAACAAATAGTGAACACTTAAAGATATTAGAACATTGGATGCGCTCTTATAAGCCAGAAGAGCTTTTTCAAGAAGATGGCAACCCTACTGATGAGGTTCTTTCTATTGTCCCCAAAAAAGATAGGTGGATGGGTCTTTTGCCTTATGCAAATGGCGGGCTTTTATTAAAAGATTTGCAGTTACCTGATTACACTAACTATAAAATTGATGTGAAAGAACCTGGGACTGTTGTAGCAGAAGCAACAAGAGAAGCTGGTAAATATGTACGCGATATATTTAAAGAAAACGAAGAGAGTAAAAACTTCAGACTTTTCTGCCCTGACGAAACAAATTCCAATCGTTTCAATCATGTATTTGAGGTCACTAATAGAAGATACTTAGGCAAAGTTCTGCCCTCTGATGATGCTTTAGCTCCCGATGGGAGAGTACTAGAAGTTTTGAGTGAACACCTATGTCAAGGATGGCTAGAGGGATACCTCCTTACAGGAAGGCATGGCATATTCCCTTGCTATGAAGCATTTGCTCTGATTGTAGATTCCATGCTCAATCAACACGCAAAGTGGCTCAAAGCATCAAGGGAGCTGGCTTGGAGAATGCCTATTGCTTCTTTGAATTATTTACTGACATCTCATGCATGGAGACAAGATCATAACGGCTATAGCCATCAAGGACCCGGCTTTATTGAATCTGTTCTTTCTAAAAAAGAAACGGTAGCTCGCATTTATCTTCCCCCTGATGGAAATTGTTTATTAAGCGTCTTAGATCACTGTTTTAGATCTCGAGAATATATTAATTTAATTGTCTGTGGGAAACAACCTATGTTGCAATGGCTAGATATGAGATCTGCTCAGACTCACTGTGCAAAAGGAGCCTCTGTATGGCAATGGGCAAGCGATAATCACTCTCACCCAGATATTATCCTAGCTTGCGCTGGAGACACTCCCACATTAGAAATTTTAGCTGCTCGTTCTCTACTCAAAGAAGCTATACCAGACATCAATATTAGAGTTGTCAATGTAGTAGATCTTTTTCGACTAGTTATTAAAGATGCTCACCCACATGGTATGGATAATGAGGAATTTTATCAGCTTTTCCCAAAGGGGGTTCCAGTAGTATTTGCTTTTCACGGCCACCCCCGAGTAATTGATGAGCTAGTGTTTACACGAGGAGAAAAAGATAGATTTTATGTTAGAGGCTACATAGAAGAAGGAACAACTACCACTCCTTTTGATATGGTAGTTTGCAATAAAATGAGCCGTTACCACTTAGCCATTTTATCTTTAAGCTTATTAAGTAAATTTAAAGAAAATGCGTTAGTTCATATTGAAAATTGGGAAGAAAAATTAAAAAAACATAAAAAATATATTCATGAGCATGGGCAGGACATCCCAGAAGTGCTGAACTGGACATTTTCTAAATGAACATTTTATGCCTAAACGTTGGCTCCTCTTCTTTAAAGTTTGCTATTTACCAAAATCGTAAGTTAATTTGCCTTCTTCAAGGAGAGGTTCATGAAATCGGCTCTAAAACAAGCTACCTTTCCTTAAACGGAAAAAAGGAAAAAAGCCAAACTGTCAAAGATCATAAAGAGGCTTTTTTTCTGATTTGCCGTCATTTACCTTCTCTTTCGTTTCAAGCAGTAAGCTATAGAATTGTACATGGAGCAGATTTTTTTGATAGGCCAACACTTATTAATAAAAAAGTTCTGGAAAAAATCTCTTCCTTAATTCCCTTAGCCCCCTTGCATCTTCCCAATGAGTTGCAAGTTATTAAACTAAGTATGGATACTTTTAAAAAAACACAACATATTGGCTGTTTTGATACTAGCTTTCACAAGACTATCCCCAGCCTAGCTAGTAGACTTCCCTTGCCGGACTCTTATTATAAAAGGAAAATAAAGCGATATGGATTTCATGGCCTTTCTTATGAATATATTGTGAATCATTTCCCTAAAGCCTCTAAGAAAAAAATTATTATCGCTCATTTAGGTTCGGGTACGTCTCTATGTGCAGTTAAAAATAAAAAATCACAAGATACTTCGATGGGATTTAACCCTAACTCTGGTGTGATGATGGGGACAAGATCAGGAGATATAGAATCTGGTGTAATTCTTCACCTTTTACAAAAAGTTAAAATGACTCCCTTTCAAATACAATCCCTTTTAGAGAATAAATCGGGATTATTAGGTGTTTCCAACTTATCCAGTGATATGTCTATTTTATTAAACAATCGATCAAAGAAAAAAGCACAGCTAGCAATTTCCATGTATTGTTACCAGTTAAGTAAAACCATTGCATCTTATCTTGCTACTTTAAATGGTTTGGATGATTTAATCTTCACAGGAGGCATTGGAGAAAATGGTCCTGAAATACGTCAAAAAGTTTGCAAGGCCTTATCTTTTTTCAAGATTCAAATAGACACGCAAAAAAATAAAGCTAACAAAGAGATCATCTCTAAAAGTACAAGCAGCATTCAAGTTCATGTGATAAAAACTAATGAAGAGCTTATGTTAGCCAAACATGCTCTTTCTATATTGGCTTAGTATGCAAACTTTTCTTGGTTTTAACAACAAACTCATGTTTTGTTTCAGCAACATGCAGATACTTATAAATTAGAATCTTGACAAACATACAAGCCAAAAACCAGACAAGAATATAGACCCACGAATAACCAATATATCGCCAGCCAATCCCTGTTAAGTCATTCGTGTTTAGTCCAATTGCCGCTAAAAGGGTTCCTGAAACTTGAGAAAACATAGTTGCCATAACAAACTTGAACTCTGGAAGAGGCCTTGAAAAAAGATATTTAGTATTTCTTGTAAGATAAATGGTTAAATTGCCACCACATAATATAGCAAAAAAAGCTAAGGTTTTACATTCCGCTAAAGAAAAGTTCCATATTTTTTCGCCAATCCAATACAAGCCAAAAGTGGATATTACCCCCACAATAGAAAGACCGATCGCAACATATAAGATTTCTTTCATGTCCCACTTTTGAGGCTCCTCACTTGGCTTCATGTGATCATACGCTATGGTCATAATAGGTATATCATTGAGAAGAGCAATTAAGATAATCATAATTGCGCTCAATGGATGAGTATCAAAAACTAACATAGCCAATAATAAAAAAAGTAATAGCCTACAGGTTTCAGAAATCCTGTAAATGGCATAGCTCTTCATCCTACCGAAGATCTTTCTAGCTTCTAACATAGCAGCATGGATCACACTTAGACCAGGCTCAGTAAGCACCAGATCTGCTGCAGCTCTTGCAGCATCCGTAGCATTGCTTACCGCGATACCGATATCTGCCTGCTTTAAAGCTGGAGCATCATTAACCCCGTCCCCTGTCATCCCAATAATATTTCCTTTGCTCTGCAATGTTTTAACAATTTGAAATTTATGCTCAGGGAATACTTCAGCAAAGCCATCTGCAGCAACTATTTTTTCTTCCTTTTGCTTTTCATCCAGTTTATCCATTTCACTGATTGGGACAATATTCTGCCCTAAATCAAGAGCCGTTGCAATTTGCTGAGCAATAAATACATTATCGCCTGTTACCATTTTTATTTTTACGCCCATCTTTTTAGCATCTGAGATAGTCTGTTTAGTATCATCTCGTGGAGGATCAAAAAGAGGGACTAATCCTAAAAAAACCCATGTATCTTGTGTTTTTTTGGCAACACCCAAGGTTCGGTATCCCTTACTTGCCATTTCCTGAATTTCTTTTTTTACTTCCTCAGAAAAAGAAGGCTTTGCCAAATCTAATAAAACCTGAGGAGCTCCTTTACAAACGGTAAAAGTAGTATTTTCTTTGGAAAGGGTGACCTCACATCTTTTTTTAACGGGGTCAAAAGGTATGTAATTTTCTACTTTGTACGTTTTTAGCTCTTCTTTGTTACCGTACTTTTCAAGTATTGATAAATCAATGGGATCATTACCTTCTTGTTTAGAGGCCAAAGCTGCATTTAATAGAACTTCCTCTTCTTTTACATTGTTAAACGGTTTAATATTGCCTACAGTTAGTTGGTTCTTCGTTAAAGTCCCTGTTTTATCTGAGCATAGGATATTCATACCTGCAAGCTCTTCGATAGCAATCAACTTAGAAAGAATGGCTTTTAACTTTGCCATTTTATTTGCTCCAATTGCCATAGTCACCGACATAACAGCTGGAAGGGCAACAGGAATGCCAGCCACAATAAGAACTAAAAGGAAAATTGCCAGCGATCCAAATTTTTCGTGTGCATGAGTATCGAATGAAATTCGAAATACCGAAATAATCAGTAACACAAAAGCAACTGTCAAAGTAGAAATAATGAGAAACCGCCCAATATTAATAATAGCTTTTTGAAAGTGAGATACATTTTCGGCAGTTTGTACAAGCTTGGCTGTCTGTCCGAAAAAGGTATTCATTCCAGTTCCAACTACAACACCTAACATTTCTCCTTGTTTCACAACGCTAGATGAAAAAGCTACATCACTTGCTTTTTTATTAACAGGAAGGGACTCCCCTGTTAAAGCAGATTGATCAATGGAAAGATATTCTCCTTGAAATAACTTAATATCTGCCGGGACTACATTGCCTAATTTCAAATTAATAATATCTCCAGGAACGAGATCTTCTGCTGCAATTTCTTGCCAAGAACCTTCTCTTAAAACCCTTGCCTTTAAAGCTAATTTCTTTTTTAAAGCTTCAATAGCATTATCAGCTTTGTGTTCGTGAAAAAAACCTAAAAGAGCATTAATAAAAAGTAACAGAGTAATAAGAATAAAATCAGGCCACCTTTCCAAGAGAAAAGAAAGGATAGCTGCCAGTTCAATCATCCAAGGGATGGGACCCCAAAAATATGCCAGCAGTTTTTTCCATGCACTTTTTTTATCTTCCGATAAAATATTTTTTCCATATTTTTTCAGCCTTTTTGATGCTTCATCAGGAGATAACCCCTTTTTAGGATCTACTTCCATCTCCTGAAGAACTTCTTGTTCTGACTTACTTTCAAAGGGTGATTTGTCCATAATACTTTCCTTGCCTCATGTTTTATAGATCTAATGAGTGGATAGTTTTTGTCAATTGTCTTGCAGTTTCAGCTTTAATTTTTTAAAATTAATAACACTATGAGTACCATTGAAATATTAACTTTTAAGCCTGATAATTTTACCTCAAAATTAGAAGTTGCTTCTTGTTATATCCTTTACAAAGAAAAATTCTTGATGCTAAAGAGAAGCCCTAAATCTTCTTTTGGGAATTCTTGGTGTCTTCCCGGAGGGAAAATTGACAGGGAAGAAACTCCTTTGCAAGGCATTTTGCGAGAAATTAAAGAAGAAACTGGAATGTCTTTAGATCCTCAAAAACTTGAAGTATGCAACAAGCTGTTTGTGAAAAGACCTGATGTTGAGTATGTTTTTCATCTTTATTTTTATAAGACTGATGTCTTTTCTGAAGTTATTTTAAATGAAGAGCATACAAAGTCTTTATGGGTAACCCATACACAGGCTCTAACTATGCCTTTAATCCTTGGAGGTGAGCATATCATTGACTGCTATAAAAAATATTTAGAAGATAAAGAGCTCTTTTAAAATTTATCGCTGTATTAATGTCGGCTTAATATCAGCATGAACAGAAGAGGTTTTTACTTTAGAAAAAGGCGAAATGTCAATTTTAAAACCCTTTTGAAAAAGTTCTAATAGTTCAAAAGCAGAGCTGTATTCCATATTAATATTTTGAAAATCCGAAACCACATTTAGTGGGATGTTTATAATTTTAGGAGTAAGGTAACAAACTCCTTTATTTTTGTTTTTTCTAAAAGGATCCCACATAGCTTCCATATCATTGGGGAAAGTAAAATCGATTTGCTTAAGTTCTTTAAAAACATCTTTTTTTCTATAAAGAGTCATATCTAAATTATTGGGGTAATTCCAGTCATGAGTCCCTTTGTTGAAAGAAAAGACCAACCAATTGTTTTTCTGTTCTAAAGGTGGGATTTTTTGAGGGGTTTTCTGCATATAGCAATAATCGATATCCCTACCCAACCGAAAAAAAAAGCCATATGCCTTGCTTGTTTCTAAAGCTGTTATAGCATCATTAAAATCAATAGCCTCTTTTACAATTATATCATCCACAGCATAACAGATATACTTGGACAAAGATCTCTGCGGATTAAAACTCAGCTCCATTACTATTTCTTTAAAATCTTTTTTAGGATTTTTTTGATAGGTAAATTGGGCTTTTGGAAAAGATTGTTCTACCTCCTGGTAGGCACTCTCATAGTTTTTATCAGAGCGTACAACTACAAAAATATTGCCGCAGTTAGTTGATTTTTCCGTAAATGACTCTAAAAATGCAAAGAGTTGCATGGGTCTGTTATAGGAAAAAACAATAACATCTGCTTTATTAGCCTGATATTTTTCTGCATGATGTCCTATAAAAAAGTAGGTAAACAGCCAACAACCAAGCGCAAATAAAAAAAATTGGATGTATTTCATAAAAACCTTTCTATTTTGTAATCTTATGCTATCTAACAAAAGATTTAATAAATATGAAAGGAATCATTCTTGCAGCAGGAAAAGGCACTAGGCTTTACCCCATCACAAAAGTAATTTCTAAGCAGCTTCTCCCTGTTTACGACAAACCTATGATTTATTATCCACTATCAGTTTTAATGCTGGCAAAGATACGGGACATATTGATTATTACTACACCTGAAGATCTTGTACTTTTTCAAAAACTTCTGGGCAATGGATCGGACTTAGGACTTCATATTCAATATAAAGTCCAAGAAAATCCCAATGGAATTGCCGAGTCACTTATTATTGGAGAGACCTTTCTCAACGGCGACCCATTTGCATTAGTTCTTGGTGATAACCTCTTTTATGGGCAGGGCCTTACCAAAATGTTGCTATCTGCCAAGAAAAACACCGGAGCTACTATTTTTGGCTATAGAGTCAAAGATGCAAAAAGGTATGGAGTAGTCACACTAAATGAGGAAAATATACCTATAGAAATTACTGAAAAGCCCTTAAACCCGACTTCAAACATTGCAGTTACTGGCCTATATTATTATGACAGCTCTGCCATAGAAATGGCAAAACAACTCAAACCTTCTAAAAGAGGTGAATTAGAAATCAGCGAAATAAACCAATATTATTTACACCAGAGTAACTTAAATTTAGAACTCTTAGGAAGAGGTGCTGCTTGGCTAGATACTGGGACACATGAATCTTTATTGCAAGCCGGTCAATTTATACAAACCATTGAAGCTAGACAAGGGTTTAAAATTGCCTGTTTAGAAGAAATTGCTTATTGCAATGGTTGGATTTCAAAAAATGAACTGGAAAGATTAGCTCTTAATTACACTAACGACTATCAAGACTATCTTTTGAAACTAGTCCAGGAGCCTTTTTCTGAAGTGAATATTTGCAAAGATTACAGCGGCTAAAAGCATGCATACCCCTCCAATTAGCATAGGCAAAATAGGATAGGAACCGACAAACGTCCCGCTAAATAATGGACTCATCCCAAATCCAAGGGCAATAACTGCCTGTAATATTCCTAATATCTCCCCTTGCACTTCTTCACTCGCCTTATTTGAGATAATTGTAGAGATAGTTGGGAAAAGCATTGCAATGTGAAACTCCACTAAAGCGACATACAAATAAAGCCCCATTGTCGTTTTAATTAATGTCGCTAAAAAAAAGAGTCCTCCAGAAGCTAACAAAGCATAAAAAAATACAGATTTTGCAGAGAATAAATTGACAATGGGCCTGATCAAAAGACCACTGCTCAATGCATAAACACCAGAGGCTATTCCATAAAATGTGCCTATTTTTGAAGGTGTAAACTGAAATCTTTCAATTAAATAAACCGGAATAAACTCCATAAAGAAGGAAAAGCCGAAAACATAAATAAAGCTACACAAAAAAACTCCTCTTAAATCTTTCATCATAAAGCCTTTTTTAACGACTTTAAGTCCATGTAAGATATCAAACTTTATAGCATTATTTACTGGATGAGTTTCCACAAAGAACTTAAGAAGCAACAAGAAATTTATGAAAATAATTACAGCGGAAAAAATAAAAGGCAGGCTATAGCTTGCAAACGGAATTAAATTAATATCTGTAAGCTTTCCTCCTAAAAACGGACCTATTGTAAAGCCAATACCTAATGCCATATTGTAAAGACCAAAGTTTTTAGCCTTTGTTTTTCTAGTGCTCATATCAGATATAGAAGCTTGCACTACTGAAGAGTTTCCCGCTCCAATACCTACTAGAATCCTAGAAAGTATTAGAAAAAAAAGACTGTTCAGGCCGATGGCTGCTACCCCAAATAAGTGTCCTATAGTTGCCATAATGAGCGTTACAACCAGCACTTTTTTACGCCCCTTCTGATCAGATAAAGTCCCAAGAATTGGTGTGCTTAAGAAGTGGAAAAGCGGCTCAATAGCCAGTAAAATACCAAGATAAAATCCTCTTACTGCATTCGATGTTTCAGGTGATACTAAAAAGTCTTTTTCCACAAACAGCATCGAGCTAAAAAGAGGATAGACAATCCCAATGCTGAAATAGTCTATAAATACAATGAATAAAACAACTGTTAAAGAGAGTCTTTTATGAACTTTTTTCATATTTCTCCCACATAGCATAACAGAGAAAAAAAGCCATTAAAAACTAATAAGCCTATCTAATTCTTATCATTCCAGGATAAATACTGCATGAAGTCCACCTCCATTGATTTTTTTTAATATTGTTAATTTTGTCACAGACTTTTAGAATCCCCTCCCTTTCTATAAATTTAAATGAATTAGATTTTTATAAATTGCTTTTTTACTAAAAAAATGAGGAAATTATGGCAGCAGCATCCCCAACTTGTTCACCTTTACACTTTTCTAATGAAAGTGATTCTATTAATGTTAGATATGATAAAGCTTTTACACTTTTTAATGGAGAAGAGCGTCCACCAACAATTTGTCTTTTTAGTTCCAACTCGGCAAACCTTAGAAAAATTCAAGGTATCTTTGGGCAAAATTTAGACATTGATTCGATTAGAGGTAAGTATTCCGGCAGGGTATCTGCGAGTGAATCAAGTCTATTACTCAAAAGCATTGAAAAGCTGCAAGTAGAAAGGCCTGAAATAATCATCCCCATTGCAGTATTTCAAAAAACACTAAGTTCTCTTCAAGCAAATGAACACATAACTTCAACTGAAGCAGCACAATTCCAATCAAGTATTCATACAGGCACGACTTTAAAAAGCTTTGAAAAGGAAACAGAACAAACCCAAAATGTCCAAAATGCCATTTCACTTGCACACCATTACCTCGATCAAGACTCTAGATACGCTGCTATATATTGGTTATGCGAGGCAAAAGAATATTTAGGTACAGAAAAAGATTTAAGAAGTGTGATTGACTTAGACAAGTTTTTTGCAACAATAGGAGAGGAGCTTACATCATTATCCCCTTTTGAATTGCGGGATGCTCCAGAAATTCTCCAAGTAATAGGCACTTCCGTTAAAAAATTAGAATTTGATGGTTTCGCAAGTTATTGTCTCAGTACAACTGTTAAAATCGGGGAATGTTTACAACATGCTACCTCTATTGAAACAGTAAAGTTAGCATCTATTTGGTCTTCTAGATCTACAAGAATTAATAACCGTACCTTACCTCCTATCGCTGAGGCCTTAAAAACAAACACTAGTATTAAAGTACTTGATTTAGCAGATACACGAATTGGAGATGAAGGAGTACTTCAGCTGATAGAAGCTATTCAATCCAATCCCCATTCTAAAATAGAAAAGTTAAACCTTTTTTGCTGCGGGATGACAGATCCAGTAGCTACAAAACTTTTAGATTTTTTTAAAGAGAATGAACAAATAAAGTTTATTAACGTTCAAATGAATAGAGGAGTTAGTAACTCCACTATTGAGAAGTTTGAAACCCTTGGCAGTGAAAGAATGTCGCAAGCTGAAAGATCTAAAACAGTTGTTCCCGCTGCAGTACCAGCCTCCATTCAAGAACAGCAACCTACAACTTTAGTTAAATCGGCACAAACACAATCAAATGTTCCTATAAAAGAAAGCTTCGAATCCGAAACAATAAGAACCCAAAATGCGCCAAATGCCATTTCACTAGCACACCATTGCCTTGAAGAAAACTCTACTGGCTCTGCGATATTTTGGTTATGTGAAGCTAAAAGATATTTAGGTCCAGAAAAAAATATAAGAGAAGTGATTGACTTAGATGCTTTTTTTGTAAGGACAGGAGAAGAGCTTGAATCAGTTGCCCCTTTTAAATTACAAGATGCTCCAGAAATTCTACAAGTAATAAGGACCTCTATTAAAAGCCTGAACTTCAATAGGTTTACAAACTATTCTCTTCGTACTACTGAAAGAATTGGAGAATGTCTAAGTCATTCTACCTCGATAGAAACTGTAAATCTATCATCTGCTAATTCGTATAAAACTGAGAGACTGAATGCAGATACCCTACCTCCTATCGCTGAGGCCTTAAAAACAAATACTAGCATTAAAGTACTTGATTTAGCAGATACACAAATTGGAGATGAAGGAGTGCTTCAATTGATGGAAGCTATTCGCTCTAATCCTCGTTCTAAACTAGAGAAGTTAAACCTTTTTTGCTGCGGAATGTCTAATGAAGTAGCTCTTAAACTTTTAGAGTTTTTTAAAGAAAATGAACAAATAAAAGCTATTAATATTCACATGAATAACAGAGTGACCATATCCACTGTTAAGGCGTTTGAAGCTATTAATAGTGAAAGAACGGAAAAATAAAAACTCAGACTTTTCAATAGCCAAATGGTGAAACTTAAATTTTACTATTTGGCTTCTTCCCCTTCTTAAAAACTTTATACATAAAAATAAAAATATAACAATTATTACTCACTTTAAAAAAAGTAGGAAAAATAGTTAAAATAGAAAGATAATATTTAAATTAATTATTTTAAATGAGTGCAATCAATATTGATCAATATAGTTCTATTTCTTTTCTGAATGCTAATGCTACATCTCTCATGTCAAGGGAACTACAAAAAGCCAGCGGATATACGCAAAAAAGAGAAGCAAGAGAAAAAATTTGTAAAAAAGTTGAAGAGCTTTTTAAAAGCTATTTTCTTCCTAGATTTGAATCCAATGCAAGCCTTATAGACAAGCATTGGGACGTAGTTTTTAAGCAAACATTAGAAAACTCCGGACATCAAAAAAAAGATTTAATCACGATATCTGTTGCTAAGGAAGTTTTTTCTGCGCTAAATGATGTGATAGCAGAGGTAGATTCCGCTAACTTTGATCCTTTTGCTGAAATGCCACCAGGGAATTATCCTGAAATTAGAGATTTTTTTCGATATGTCTGCAGTCTTCTTGATACGCCTCAACCTCTTTTAACGCCTGAACTTTTTGAATCTTTTTTTCATGAACTACATCCTCAAGTTATGAATGAAGCGCAAGAGGAGATTCAAGGGGTTTTACGCAGGATTTATCAAGAAAAAGATTATTTGAGCGACTTCAAAGTGGAACTGCTCGTTAATCAAATGGTTAGTATTTTAAGCTTTTTGGAGCCTCAAAACTGTCGTAAGTTCGATATTCCAACCAAGATAAATGGCCATTGGCAAATGGTTCAATATCAAACCAAACTCATTGAGCTTACCCCAGATTGGGTAGGGACTTCACTTGCGTACTCACTTATCCCCAATAAAAGTTCTCATGCAGATCCTATTATAATCTTTAGGGGAACTCCTCCGAACCCTTCTGCGAAAGGATATTATTTTGCTCGGTTCACCGACTTGACACCAGGGTTTTCTGTAGGTGAAGCACTTTACAAGTTTGCCCAAAAAAGGCTTGCAAAATGGATATCCGAAATTAATAAGGAGTTTCCTAATAATAAGGTTAGAGCGATTGGTAATAGCCTTGGTGGTACTATGACCTATCACTTTGCCAAAGACCACCATGATAAGGTCATTATTTATGCAATAGATCCTCCAGGATTACAACAAAGAACCATTAGCCACTTAGTAAAAGGTAAGGTATTTATCCATCCTAATGACTGGATTAGCAAATTAGACTATCATCCTGTGTCAGTAAAAATGTACAAAGTAATAACAGACACCCCAAGAAGTGCTTCTGAGGCTCATACAAAAGCGTACGGTTTTGAAAAAGCAATATATTTAAATGCTTCTCCTATCGGGGCCAATAGCGCTTTTTATAAAAAGATTTACAGGATCTTCCATGTCGTTTTTTCTATACCAATTTTTTTATTAAGTATTGGATTCGGGCTAGCCTTGTATTACGTTATAAAAATACAACAAGCTTATAATGGTTTACATAACAGACAGCCTGCTGAAGCTTTAGCCGACGGGGCGAGTCCCAATTAAAAAGGGAAAATAAAAAAGTATAAAGAAAATTAAGGTAGGTATTACTGCTGCTAAAAAAAGCCTAACAGGTGATATCCCACTAGAGAAGTGTTTTTGTAAGATCACATATCCAGCAGGATTAGGGGCATTAGCAATAACCGTAAGGCCTCCTCCTGTAATTACCCCACTCATAATCGCGTACTTAAAGTCTGCTCCCCAATCAGGAATTAATGAGGTAAGATAGGCGATCGCTGCATTATCATTAAAAGCCGTTAAAATAACTCCTAAGACCATTACAGCTGTGTGGCCTAACCGTTCCATTAAAGGAACTATCCACCATCCTTGCAGCCCTCCATGGATAATCAAACCAGCCAAGAAAAGCCCTACAAGCAAAGGTCTTTTTATTCCATTAGCATACTGGTGTGGCCTGGTTGCTTTATGAAAACCTAAATATAAAAGGTAGCTTCCAATAAAAACGGCAACATAATGTGAATTTAAAACAACCCACACAATGAAAAAAATATGAGTAATAGTTACCCATAGAGGAATAGATTGTTTGCTTGATTCTTTTTTTTCTTCTTTTTCATACTCTTTTCTCGTTTTATCTAGATCTTTAAGTTCTTTTTTGAACATTAACCAATAGAGGAAATTGGCTAGAATTACCCCAACAACTGCCTTAATCCCGAATTCAGTTAGCATAAAATAAGAGCTCCATTGCCAACACCTTGCGATCACCAAAACAGGAGGAGCTGCAAAGTTTGTTAATATCCCGCCTACTGAAATATTTACGAATAAAAGTCCTAACGTTGCATAAGACAGCTTAGTAGAAGGTTTATACTCGTAAAACTTACGAGAAAGTAAAGTAGCTGCCAAAGTCATGGCGCCGGCTTCTGTTATTAATGAACCAAGCAACGGTCCTATGGTTAATATAGAAAACCACCAGGCAGTTAAAGTTCCTCCAAAAAACTTTGAAAAAATTTTTAAAACTTTTTCTGACAAATCTACAATAGGCTTTGTAGCTGCAAGACTCATGATAACTACTACAAATAAAGGCTCAGTAAAATCACGAGTATCTAGATACTCCAGTGATGTTTCCCATCCATAAAATCCTACAGTTATGAGAAAAAGAGGGATAATCCATAGAGCAAAAATAATTTCCACCTCCCCTAAAAAGTAAACTATTTCGGCTAAAAAGCTCACCTCTACTTTAGGGTCTTTACCCATTTCTTTAATTTTTGCTCGATGCTCTCTGTCTAACTTGTTGGCATAGTTGGTAATTCTATTAGCTGAAAGAGTATGGAAAATAGCGAGAATAAAAATAATGAGTGTTGCCAGATGATAATCTGTAAAGTTAAAAGCCTCAAGTTGCTGCACCATTGGCGACTTGATAACTTTACCTGGATCACATGGCGGTGCTTGTAAAAGATAAGACATGACCATTTATTACCATTCCCCCCCTTCATCTGCAGAATAAGGAAAATGGAATTTTTGCCAAATCAATTCTTAAAGTTCTGCAAAAGCATCAGAGGTAATTGTGTGAATCCCCTTTTCTTGCAGTTCCTTTAATATGGGATCTAAATCTTCGTGTATTCCCTTACAAGCATCAAGTATGATATAAACCTCATAACCAAGATTCTTGGCATCCATTGCGCTGTATTTCACGCAATAGTCAAGCGCAACGCCGGCAAAGTACAATGTATTTACTTTTAGCTCTTTAAGGTACTCATCGAGACCTGTTTTTCTTTGTTGTGCATTATCAAAAAAGGCGCTATAGCTATCAATGTCAGTGCCAACTCCTTTTTGAAAGACTCTTCGAATCTTACTTCTTCTAAGGCCAGTTACTAACTCAGCGCCAAATGTATCTTGAATGCAATGATCTGGCCATAAAGTTTGCAGTTCATGATCCAGTTGGATTTTTTCAAATGGCTTTTTATTGTGAGTACTTGCAAAGCTTACATGGTGCTTGGGGTGCCAGTCTTGGCTTGCAAAGATATTATCAAACCTGTCCATTAAATTATTAATAACAGGGATTATTTCATCTGCTTCTTTTACTCCTAAAGGACCTTCAGGCATAAAATCATTTTGCATATCTATTATTATTAAAGCGTTCATGACTGTTTCATCTCTTGTATTAATTGAGTTTTAAAATCATTAAGAGTCTTTTCTAATCCCAAAAAGTAAGGTTCGGGATTTAAAAATCGAAGCATAGAAGGTTTAAGTTTTTTAAGCTCTTGCAATGTTTTTGTTCTTACATCTTGCAGTTTAGGAGGGGTATAGACACATTTGCCTTTTCGATAAATAGGAATGAGCATGTCTTTATAGATGTATTTATCATGAATAGTTTTAATCCGATTTGGATCAAGAGGATGAATCAGCTTTGGTATATCCTCAATTTTAAAATTCTCATCATATAAGGCATCTGCTACATAATGCTTACCATCAAAATATCTCCGAACCTGTAATATTCCAGGGTTTGTTGATTTTGCAGTTTGCTCAGATAGTTTACATTTATAGTCCCACTTTCCTTTTGCATTTTTTATAGCAGCTAACTTGTAGACCCCGTCTAAAGCAGGCTGATCTTTTGCTGTTACTAAATTTGTACCAACTCCCCAAATAGTAATTTGAGCATTTTGTTGTTTTAAGTCTTTTATTAGATGTTCATCTAACTCATTAGTTGCCATAATCTTGGTATCTTTAAAGCCAGACTCATCCAAAAGTTTTCTTATTTCCGTACTTAAATAAGCTAAGTCCCCTGAATCTAGCCTTACAGCTAAAAACTCAAAGTTTTCATCTTTTGATTTTTTAGCAACTTCAATTGCTTTTTTAACCCCTTCAATAGAGTTGTAGGTATCTACCAACATAACACAATTATGTGGCATGGCTTTAGCATACTTTTCAAATGCACTTTCTTCTTCTTCAAAAGCCATAACCCAGCTATGAGCATGAGTTCCTTTAATAGGGATGCCAAAAAGTTTACCAGCTAGCACATTAGAACTTGCATGACAGCCTCCAATATAGGCAGCTCTACTTGCTGATATGGCGCCATCTACCCCTTGCGCTCTTCTTACTCCAAACTCAACTACTTCATCACCATCAGCAGCAAGACATACTCTAGCAGCTTTTGTGGCAATAAGGGTTTGAAAATTAATGATATTTAAAAGAGGCGTCTCTAATAGCTGAGCTTCAATAATAGGCCCCTTTACTCTAACAAGAGGGCCATAAGGGAAAACAAGATCCCCTTCTTCTAAAGCGTCAATATCAACAGTAAAACGAAACTTTTCTAAATATTTTAAAAAGCCTTCTTCAAATAACGGTTTGTTATTTTTGCTTTTTAAACTACTCAAATATTGAAGGTCTGAATCTTCAAACTTAAATGAGTTAATGAAATCTATAGCGCTTTCCAGTCCTGCCATTACAGCAAATGATCCTTTAAAGGGCCACTTTCGAAAGTTCAGGTGAAATACTGCTTCCCTTTCCATGATCCCTGTTTTCCAATACCCATAAGCCATAGTCAATTGATAAAGATCGGTAAGCAAGGTAAGGGATTGATTATAGATCATGAACTCTCCTGAAGGATTATCTGTTTTTTTTCTCTTTCAAGCCTATCAATCTGTTCTTGTACTTTATTTGCAGCAGTTCGATAAGTTTGAGCAATTGATGCATGTCTTTGAGCGGTTAAAAGTTGATCTTCTACAAATTGTAATCGTTGTGCTTGGTTTTCATGCCATACAACTTTTGCTTCATATCCCCTTTTAATCTCTTGTAGCTCTTCTATTCTTTGATTTAAAAAATCTAATCTTTGCTCATTATTTTGATATGATGCCAAAAAAAATAACAGGATAAATAGCAAAAAAGTGAGAACAAATGTACGAATTATTTTGAACCTTATCGAAGTATGCATTTTTCCTCTCATTGCTATTAATTCCAATTTGAAGAATTTAAGAATTTAATGGGATGAAAAATTGTAGAATTAGTATTGACTGTTTAGGTTCTTATATTCAGGCCTAATTCTGAAGAGTGATTTTCTTTTTTTTGTGTGTAAGCTTATTGCCCCATGGTAATTTGCACTCTAAGCATTCATTGTCTGATGTGATTACTTGAAAAACAGCTATCCCTCCTTCTTTTCCTATTACTCCAGGCATGCTAGAACCATAACCATTTCCTTCTTCATTTAAAATAAAAAAACTTTTGATTGTTTCATTCTCTGAATTTGAAATAACTCTAACGACTTCATTAGGAATAAAATTTTCTAGTTTTACCATATAAAAAAAGCCTCTAGCATCACCAAGCTCAAAGGATAGTTTCTTATTACTCGGTAGTACACATTCTAGTGGATCTTCTATATATTTTTTTGACCAAAAAAAGCTGCCATCTATGCTTTTAATAGAATATATTATTGGTTCTCCCGGAAAAAGATCATAGGAAGTCATAACTAACTTTTCTATAAGGACACCTGATTCTGCTCAGTATAAATTTCCGTTTTCATCAGATTTAATTAAAGATGATGTATAACTCTCATCTAAATTAGCTTATGAAAAATAAAATAATTTATTTTTAGGCAAGTTGCTCATTTCAATAACGCAAGCTTTGTATCCTTTTTCTAAAATTCCTGGTATTAGTTCTTCTTTTTTGGCTTTTCGAATAGTGATCAAAGGTTCATCGGAGAAAATGGAATACAACCCTGGTATTAGGTAGGAAATTATAAAAAGCTTTAAGCATTTCATATTTATGCAATTTTGATACTAAAAAACTATACATGTAAAAATATTTTTAAATGTAGAAGTTTATTAAATTTTTATTTTTGACCTAGCTTTTTTTTAGCCTCTTCAAAAGTTTCTTCATGAATTAATACTCCATATCCGGTTGGGGGATTGTGATAGTATTTAATAATGTTATCTTTAACTGAAATAAATGTTATCTCTTCAGGACTAAGGACATCTTTTTCCTTTTTAGATAATAAATCAATTTCTAAATTTTCAATTTTAAAAGGATATTGACAAAGATCTTTTCGTATTTTTTCGTTGTCATTGACATTTTTTAATAGAGTTTCTAATGCATAAACAACAAGTTCTCTTTTTTGTTCAAAAGTATAATCTTCAAAAACTTGAAAAGCTAAATACATCATTTCAACACAATAGAGCATAGACCCCCCACTACCGTACGCATGAAGTTTTTTTTCTTTTTTTAATTGCAGCGCGGTTTCATGCATAATTTGCATAGCTACATCTGCATAAGTTTGTGGTTCTTCTAATTTTTCATTGGAACAAGATAGGAGTAATATCAAGATAGGCAAATATAAAAATTTCATATTAATAATAATATTTAAATATGTTTGTTAAAGTTTCTTTAAAAGTAGGACTTTGAAAAGCATGATCAAAAAAAGGTGCTTTTTCATCTGCATGCAATATTTCCAAGTATTTTCGGTTCTCCTTATTTTTAAAGTCCAAATAAGGAACAAAGTCTCTTGCACTTACATAGTTTCTGACAGTTTTAGCAAGATCAGGTGTACAAACTTTAGCAGGAGCAAAAGCATGTACCATCACTCTTTCTTTTAACACCTTAGGTAGCACGTTGACTACGTGATACGTTACAGCTCCACCAAAGCTATGGGGGATGAGGTTTACTTTGTTTCTATGGTCTCTGGTAAGAATATGCATCACTTCATCTCTTAAAATGATTTAAAGGATCATTAAGTACATAAGCATAAAGATTGATGATCCCATCAGCATATCCTTTAGGATCAGTAGTGATCCATCTTCCTATTTCAGGATCATAGTATCTTCTACCAAAGTAAATAAGAGCAGTTTCTGGATCGACTCGTTTAGAAGAAAA
>JASFVE010000012.1:0-31704 GCA_050049995.1 Chlamydiota bacterium
TATATGTGACAGATCTTGAAGGAAACAAAAAAGAAGTAACCCTTTTAAAAATTCTTGGTAACGGTGGCGCTAAAAGAATTATTGAAATTCAGGATGATGAAGCCTTGGCTATTCCAAACATGGATGTAGATTCAATTCATGGGATAGTAAACGGGTGGAAGAAAATGGTTGAACGTGAAATTGAAATTTCAGAGGATGTTCTTAAGTTAAATTTGATGGCAGGATCATTAAAAAAAGTTTATTTAACTATTAATTTTTCAGACTCAGAAGAAGTTGCAATACCAGCATATACCACAAAAACGTTTCAGAGTTTAGCTAAAAAAGGTGTTTTTGTTATTGATCGCAAACAAGCAGCTGGGACAACTTGGAGTGGGTCTATGTTGGATAGCGTATTTACTGAACAAAACCAACTTGATAAAAGAAAATTGGATGCAATGCTCCAACCCTTATTGGAAGATGCTGCTAAACTTTCCCTGCATGATATTCCAAGTGTGAGAGATCTTTTAATGGGGACTGATTCATTAAATTTAGCTGTTGTTGAAAAGACTAGAGCTGTCGGATCGAGACTTGAGAAAGATTATACTCTTAGATATTTTGGTTTTGACTTTTCAAGTAAATATGGTTTTCCCCGGAAAAGGCGTTACCCTTCTGTAGAACACATACATAAGATTTTTCATGAGTTAGTGCATGCTTTTAGAGCTGCGGATAGCTCAAAAAATTCGATTCCTTATGATTATTGGCAGTCTAGGTATTCCATTGAATATGTGGAAAACTTTTTAAATAACTTTTCAGAGGTTGACCAAAATAGAGAAGAAGTTTCTTAAGTTTTACCGAAGATAACAATATTGTGCTCATGGAAGATAGAAAATGACGTTGATAAGTACTATTTTTCCATGAGTTTTTCAAATAATACGAAGAATATTAGTTCCAGCTTACTTTCAAAATTAGGATCTACTTTTCTTTTTGAAAATCTTTAATTTGTAATTGAATACTAGCCTTGTTCAAAAATACATTTACATGAGGGGTAAATGCTATTCTCAAAGGAATATTTTTCCGTCTAATTTGAGTTTTCCTATTAGCCATTCCAAATCCAATTCCTTCTAGCATCCTTTCGTCTTGTTCTAAAAACATTTTAAGATGTAGTCTGCCAACAACTTTTGGTGACCAAATTTGTTTAACATCACTATATAAAAAAGGAGAAGGGTTGCCATTGCCAAAAGGCTCCAATAGGCTTAGAGATTCCATGAAGTCAAATGTCAGATCGGAAAAATTAATTTTGGCATCTAAGTATAATTTTGAAGCGACATCCTGATCTTTTAAAATAGAATTAGCTTTGTCGATGAATATGCTTTTAAAGTTCAAGATTTGATCTTCATTGATTGTTAATCCAGCTGCATAATCATGACCGCCAAAATTAACTAAAAGATCTGCATTTTCCTTTAAAACAGGCAAAAGGGGGAACTCTGGAATGGTTCTTATTGAGCCTTTTCCAATTTTTTGATCAATGGAAATGATCACAGTCGGCCTGTTATATTGCTTTGCAATTCTAGCTGAAATGATAGCAATAACACCCGGATGCCAATTTTCTGAGTGCAAAACAATTGCTTTTTCATGTAAAAGTTCAGGGTGGTTTTCTATATATTTTTCTATTTCGTTAGAAGCTTGTTTTTCTATTTTTTGCCGCTCGATATTAAAGAGATCAAGCTCATTAGCTAGTTTTTCAGCGGTTGCTTCATCTTTAACAAGTAAAAGTTCTACACCTTTATTTGGGTCTGCAATCCTTCCTAAACTATTTAGTCGAGGTGCAACTTTCGAGGCAATATCAACCGGAGTTACTTCTGTTGTTTCAAGCTCAGAAATAGCACAAAGCTTGGCGAGTCCAATTCTCTTAGTTTTTCTAAGCTGAGTTAGCCCATATCGAACTAGTATTCGATTTTCTCCTTTTAAGGCTCCCATATCTGAAATGGTCCCTAATGCAACCAAGTCTAAATAATCTTTAAGATCTATTTTATCTGAGCTAATTTTACCTTCTTCTATTAAGTGATTTGTAAGTGCATGGGCTAGTTTAAAAGCAACCCCAACACCTGTAAGATCACGATTTGGATAGGTGCTATTAATGAGTTTTGGATTTAATGTAGCTACACAATGAGGTATTTTAGTAGTAGGCTCATGATGATCCGTTATAATAACATCAATATTACTATCTATGATTTCTTGGAGGTCTTTTGAAGCTGTAATGCCACAGTCAACTGTAATTAATAGTTTACAATGATTATGGATCGCATATTCAAGAGCATTGTTGATTAAGCTCTTTTGTATGGTGTTTCTGCTAGGGACAAAAAAGAAAACCTTTGCGCCTAAAGTTGTTAAGAATTCTGTTAACAAAGCTGCTGCAGTCATACCGTCAACATCATTGTCACCATAAATCAAGATATTTTCCTGCTTATGCAGAGCCTTAACAATTCGGTGTACTGCAGTTCCCATTCCCGGGAAAAGGTGAGGGTCTAATAAGTTAGGAAGTTTTGCGTAAAGAAATTGATGGATGCTGTCTAAAGAATCAAATCCTCTCGAAACAAGTATTTGCGCAGTTACCGGATGAATCTGAAATTCATCTATAATTTTTTTCAACCAAACGGGATCTTCTTTTGGATATACCCAAATTGGTTGTAAATTCGCCTGTTCAGCCATTATTTTTTCCAATCTTTTGCTTAAATTTTTAGCATCAAGATTGAAAGAACCTTCCACTGAAAATAAAAATTTTCAGATTAAAAAATTGAAATGTTAAAGCATAATAAAGTTAATCTCAATTCATAGGACAACTGTTCTTCTTAGGGTTATTCAGTAATAAGGTTACTTCCAATTAAGCTTAAAATATCATATTTAGTGAGCTTTGGGCAATTACTTTATGTTTAAGCTTTATTAGATAGGGGTAATTTCTTACCTTTTTTGTCTTCCAGGTTATGGAAAAACAGCATAAGTGGAGAGGCAATGAATAAGGATGATAAAGTTCCAAATATAACCCCAATGCACATAACAAATGCAAAACTAAAAATTGTACTACCACCTAAGAGAACTAGTGCTAAAAGTACTAAAAATGTAGTTAAAGAAGTAATTAAAGTTCTACTCAATGTAGCGTTTAACGCTTCATTAACTATATCGCGAAGAGAGGTTCTTTTCTTTAAATGTACATCTTCCCTAATTCTATCAAAAATAATAATAGTATCATTTAAAGAGTATCCAATAATTGTCATTAGCGCAGCTATAGTATTAAGATCAATTTGAATCGGGAAATTTAATGCATGAAAAATAGCTACTAAACCTAAAGAAACAAGAACATCATGAACTAAACAAATTAATGCACTAACAGAGTACTTCCATTCAAATCGAATGGTTATGTAAACCATAATAGCTAGTAAGGAAATAGCAAGACTAACTAGAGCTGCATATTTCATATTATCGGACATTTGGCCACTTACGTTAGACCAGTCTTGAGATAGATCTTTATTAGTGATCGTTAAACCTGAAGCTTTAATGCTATTAGTTATCCAAGTTATCTTTTCTTCAGAAGTTTTAAGAGTTGAAAATGGTTTACCACTTTCTTCCATTGACATGCCAAACATTACTCGTAGGTGGTTAGAAGGAGTTAATGTTCTGACAGAAAAATCCTGATTTGTCGCTCCATTTTCTAGGAATGCCTTTTCAAGAGTATCTTTATAATCAGCATCTTTTTGTGCTTTAAACTCAATATTTACAGCATATCCGCCAGTGAAATCCATTCCTAAAAGGGAGTTTTTTTGATGATTAGCAAAAAATGCACCAACCAAAATGACTAATCCAGAAACTGCAATAACAAACTTGCTGACTTTTAAGAAATTAAAATGAGTTCCTTTAATTAGTGACATCATAGTTAATGATGTATTTTTTTGGTTCTGTACCCAAATAGAAAAGAAAAACCTAGTCATGAAAAGAGCGGTGAACATGGAAGAGGCTATTCCGATAATTAATGTAACAGCAAAGCCCTTAATTGGACCTGAGTCAAAATTTAAAAGAATAAGGCCAGCGATGATGGTTGTTACATTGGAGTCTAAAATTGCACTAAATGCTTTTTTGTAACCTGCTTGAATGGCCGGCGCAATACGATTTGTGAGATTGAATTCTTCTCTAATCCTTTCAAAAACTAGTACGTTGGCGTCAACAGCCATACCGACTGTAAGTATGATACCAGCAATGCCAGCCAAGCTCAATGTAGCATGAAGGTTTTGAAGAGTTGCCCACATAATGATCAAGTTAAATAGCACGGCAACTGATGCAACTATTCCTGCAAATCTGTAATACGTTGTCATAGCAGCAATAACTAATAAAAGAGCAACAGCTGTAGCAACTATTCCTTGGGTCCTGTCTTTTTGACCTAGTTCCGGACTAACATTTTTTTCAGATAAAATTTTAGGAGTAAATGTCAAAGATCCAGCTTTCAAATCAGACACTAAATGATTAGCTTCTCTTTGAGAAAAACTTCCTGATATCATTGCACTATCTTTAAGTGGAGAATCTAAAGTGGGGGCGCTGATTATAGTGTCATTCAAGATAACAGCCATTCTCCAACCTTGACCATTTGAATAACTTTCGTTGACTGTTCCTTCGATTTTTTCTTTTGCGAATTGAGATGTCCAGTTATAAAGCTCAGATCTAGGGTTGACTTTTTGATTATCTGGAGTCTGAGTGGTACTTTTTACTTCAAAGCTTAAATAGTTTCCTTTAGCGGGGTCATAAGAAGATTTTATATTGCTAAGGCTAGAACCTTCCAAGGCGTAATTACTAAAAATGATAAGCAAAGGGTGTGACTGTCCAAACCACTTAGTATAATCAGAGCCTCTTAAAATACCAATTTTTGAAATAGCATCGTCAAATTGACTACTTGCTCTAACATCACTTAAATCTTGAAGTCTTAATCCATTATCGTATAGTACCTTGGCAGCTTCCGTTTTTGGTTGAATAACATTTGCTTCATACTGATCACCATATAAATGTAGCCTTGCAATTTGGTTAATGCTTTCAGCGTCTTTTTGATTAGTTACTACTGCTTCATTCCATACTTCTTGCAGGAACCGGTCGACAGCATCAGAAAGAGCTGAATTTCTGTTAGAAAACTTTTCATTAACAACATGGAAGTACATCGATGATGCTTTGACTAACTCTTGCGCAGACAAATTTTGAGAGCCTGGGAAATCTAGCATTATATGATTTCCTTCTAATCGCATGCTTACTTCAGAAACTCCCATTTTATTTACGCGATTATATAGCTCATTTAATCCTTGTTTTAAGTCTTCTTCGTTAGTAACCGTTTTATTGTTCTGATCTTTCAGCTCAATAGAGACAGTTTTTCCTCCTGAAAGATCTAGTCCCCAGCGCAATACCTTTCTTTCATCGCCTCTGAAATATTTTTTTATGCTTAAAGCAATGTTGTTCCAAGTAGGATTTTTAGTTGGTTTGGGAACAGATAGCTTTGCATTTGGATCTAAGCTAGCTAGTGCTGCATGATAGTCATCTTTCCATTTAAGAAGGTCTTCGTGAATTTGAGTGTCAATTTTATTTTGTGCTAATATTCTTTGTTCTAAGTCAGTAAATTCAAGAACGGCAAACTCCTTTGATCCTGGGACGTAAAAGTTTTCTCTTGTAGCAGCAAGGAATGTAGAGTAGTAATTGTCTAGTTCGAAAATATAGTCATCAGCAAACTCTTCACCCATATAATGAAGGGATGCTGGATATCCGATGAATCCAAATTGAGCTAGCAAGTCTCTTAATTCGTAAAAGTCTTTTATAAAAAGGCGCGCTTTATCATTTTCTTCGTAAGTGGAGTACTTTTGAATAATTCGATTTAATCCTTTAGCAACAATGTAGATAGAGCCTTTTTTCATTCCATTAGAAGTGTCATCTTGCTGCATTGTTGGTACAAATGAGGCTAGGCATAAAGATTTTTCTTCTAGCGAAAGTTTGTGATATTCCTGACTATCAACAATTGGAAAAGAGTTTTTTTTCAATTCAGGATGTTTAGGGTGCCACAGCTCTTGAACAGACTGTACAATTGCGTTAGATTGTTTCAGCGCTAACTTATGAAGGTCTAGGCGTAGAACAGAGTTGCTATTGGTCAAATGGTTGAGATTCAAGGAAAGCTCTTTTTCTGCTACTACAATGTTTTCATCGCTTGCTCTTGTAATCGCTGCAATTTCATTTATGTATAGTTGATCAAACTGATTTCTAAGGTATTTAGCATTGCTATCAGAGTAATATTTTTCTTTAAGTTGTAAAATATCATCATGCAAAACTAATGATATTTTATCACTTTCCCAATCAATAATAAGTTCTTTAATAAATGTATTTTGATCACCAATTAAAAAAGATTGTTTAGATTGACCAGAGTTATAGCTATTTGCAAGTTGCTCTTTAATTTTACTAAAAGGCAAGCTTGAGTCATTTAACTGAAAATATCCTTTATTCTTTTTTAGAATATCTTTGGCTGCTGCAATAGTTTTTTCTTTTCTTTCTAAAGACCTCAACTGTTGTAGGGAAGATTCACTTAAGAATTTCTTTTCTTTTTTTAAGTCTTCTTCTTCTTTCTGAAGAGCTATTCTTTCAATTTTTATAGAATCTTTAGTTTGATCAAAAAGCTCTAGTAATGAAGAAAAAGAGGTCGATTTATTTAGGGAGGTGTTTTTGGATATGTTGGCGAAAAATCTTTTTGCGATATTTGAGTTATTTCCAAAAACTTCATTAAATTGATAGATCTTATTAGAAAGAAGGTAAATAAAATCACCATCCTGCTTTTCAGTTTGTGAATTTAGTAAAGTCTTGCCAATCAAATTTTCTGAGTTATTGTTTAAGATTATTTGCGCGATTGAAGCTGCTCTATCTAAAACTATATCTTTATAAGGAGAAGTTAATTCGCCGTTTCTATCTCGTTTTTCAATAGCCGTAAAAAACTCTTGAACATCTTTTGGCTCTAAATGAATAGCAATTTGCCTTTGAATACATGCCGTTTTAGGGTCGATAGCATAATGCGCCAAAGAAAGTTTTGCTGGTGTAAATGGAATTAATGACCCAGCTCTTGGAAAGTGATCCTTAAATTTAGTACATTGTTCTTCAGTTATAAACTTAATAAAGATTTGTTGGGGATTTTCTTTGTTCAGCTGAATAGATGCTGGAGAAATTTTTAGAGAGTCACAAAATGATTTAAGCCAGTCGACAGATTCTTTTTCTAACTGATTGACTCTCTTAGCAATATCAATCGAAGCGTTTTCAATTTTTTTTTCTCCTATAGGTGTCCGAAGAGACTTTGAGTAATAAAAAATTGTTGGAAGAATATTGTAAACAGTTAATGCGAGAACTGCTAATATCAATAAAAACTGCCATTTTTTTCGCTTTTCCATCATATTCCCAAGAGTTAGTTATAGAGAAAAATCTTACTGAATCTAACTTGATTCTGTCCAGTATAAACGGATAAAGAAGAATTTTGATTCTTAAAGTAGATATTCTTTACAATTCAAGGTATTATAATTGCTTTTTGAGATTAATGCTTATGTCAAAACTAATTGTTGTTGGAATGCAGTGGGGAGATGAAGGTAAGGGGAAAATTGTCGATCTTTACTCTGAGCACTCAGAGATTGTCGTTAGATCACAAGGGGGGAATAATGCAGGTCATACTATTGTAAAAGGTAGTAATGAGTATCGTTTTCATCTTATTCCCTCAGGTATTTTATACAAGCATACTACATGTGTGTTAGCTGCTGGGGTAGTAATAGACCCTCAGTTTCTCATAGGGGAGCTTCAAGGATTACAGGATAATAATATTGACTATGAAAATAGACTTTATATTTCTGAGCATGCCCATATGATATTACCTTATCATAAGCTATTAGATGGAGCTCAAGAAAAAGGGAAAGGAAAAGAGGCCATTGGTACAACAATGAGGGGAATTGGACCTTGTTATGCCGATAAGATTAATAGGGTAGGAATTAGAATTGCAGACTTTCTTCATGAGGCAACGTTTGAAGAAACTTTAAGAAAAAACGTTGCAGAAAAAAATAAGTACCTTTCAAATATTTTTAATTTAGATCCTCTTAACGCTGATGATATCATAAAGGAATTTAGTGCTTATAGATCTATAATTAAGAAACTTACGCGAAATGTAGAAAGCTTTCTTTTTCGTGAAATGGAAAGGAACCGACCAGTTTTATTCGAAGGAGCGCAAGGCTCTCTGCTAGATGTTAGTTTTGGGACATATCCTTATGTGACATCAAGTTCGACCGTTTCAAGTGGGGTTTTAGCTTCAGCAGGAGTGGGCTGTTCTTATGATGTAGAAATTACTGGAATAGCCAAAGCTTATCTTACAAGAGTGGGAAATGGTCCTTTTCCAACGGAGCTGTCAAAGGAAGAAGAAAAGATTTTTTCTAAAGCAAATGAAAATTTGCGTGAGACTGGAACAACAACGGGAAGGAAGAGAAGGATTGGCTGGCTAGATTTAGTTCTGTTAAAATACTCCACACAAATTAATGGCATAACTCATCTTGTGGTGACAAAACTGGACATCTTAGATCACCTAGATGAAATAAAAATCTGTATTAATTATGAGCTCAATGGGGAAAAAATAACTAACGTACCTTCTTTAATGGAAGAATTAAATAAGGTAACTCCTGTTTACAAGACTTTTCAAGGGTGGAAAAAATCTACTGAATCAGTAGATACTTGGGATAAGTTGCCTCTGAATGCAAGAAAATATTTAGAATATATCAGTGAGTATATTGAAAGACCGATTAAATTAGTTTCGGTTGGACCAAAAAGTGATCAAGTGATTTGGAAAAATTAAATTTTATTAGCCATGACTATTGCTGAAATATCAACAAATAAGGATTTTTCTGATCAAGAACTAGCTGATCTTGATCCCATGAATGTTCCTCATCACTTAGCTATTATTATGGATGGGAATAGACGGTGGGCAAAGAAAAACAATTTACCACCCATTATGGGGCATTGGCAAGGAGCGGAAGCTCTTACTCAAATTGTGCGTGATGCATCAGAAATTGGCATTAAAGTTTTAACTGTCTACTCCTTTTCAACAGAAAATTGGGGTAGGTCGAAGCAAGAAATTCATGATTTAATTCATCTTTTAGAAGTTTATTTAAAAGAAAAGAAAGAAATGATGATTGAAGAAGGTGTAAAACTATCTACAATAGGCGACTTAACTAAGATGCCTGTATCATTGCAGGAAATAATTAAGGAAGTAAAATTATCTACTCAAAAATGCGAAAAAATTGAGTTGGTTCTGGCAATCAATTACGGTGCACGAAATGAGATATGTAGAGCAGTTCAGAAAATTTGTTCTGATATCAAAGACAATAAGTTATCCATCAATGATTTGAGTGAAAATATTTTTTCAAATTATTTAGATACAAAAGACTATCGTGATCCAGATTTACTGATACGGACAAGTGGAGAACAAAGGCTTAGCAATTTTTTACTTTGGCAGATTTCATACACAGAAGTTTATATTACAAAAGTATTATGGCCAGACTTTGATAAAACGGCACTTTTAACAGCAATAAATGAATTTCAAAAAAGACAACGGAGACTAGGTAAAAAATGAAAAAATTCGGAAAAGAATTTATTCAAAGGTTAATTATTTCACTTTGTATAGTTGGAATTGTAGGAACTCTTCTGGTATTTGCATATAACGGGATTATCCCTTTCTTAGTGTTTTTTTTAGTACTAACTCTAGGCCTTTTCGCTAATTATGAGTTTATCAACTTAGTGCAAAAAAAAGCATATATTAATAAATGGATTGCTTTACCTTCTGTTATAATTTTAATTGGGAGCTTTTTTATTACCAGCTATGGTCAAGGGTATCCCTTGTTGCCCGCGGTATTGTTATTTCCCATTGCAATAGCCTTTTTTTTAACGCATTTTTCTAAAATTGATGGGGCAGTCACAAACATTTCAGTGTCCTTTTTTAGTATTATTTATACTGCCATTCCTTTAGGTATGATTTTGTCAATAATATATGACGATTCTCTTAACTTTGCCAGTGATGGCAGGCTTTGGATAATCTATTTACTTATTATCACGAAAATTACGGATGTGGCAGCCTATTTTATTGGTAAGCTTTTTGGTAAGCATAAACTTGCTAAAGTAGTAAGCCCTAATAAAACAGTAGAGGGATCATTAGGTGGGTTTATAGTGGCAATTGCTACTAGCTTCTTATTTCATTATTTATTCCCATTTCAATTTTCAAAAGCTGATTGCTTAATATTAGGAATTATTTTAGCAATATTCTCTCAAATAGGGGACCTCGTGGAATCATTATTTAAAAGAGATGTGAAAATAAAAGATAGCAGCTCTATTCCAGGAATTGGTGGGGTGCTAGACATGTTAGACTCTATCTTTATAAATGCTCCTATTTTATACTTTTACCTCAGTTAGGAATTTTTATGATTATCGCAATTGATGGACCAGCAGGGACGGGAAAGTCTACTGTAGCTAAATCTTTAGCAAAGCGGCTTAACTTTTTTTACTTTGATACTGGGGCAATGTATCGTGCTTTTTCACTATTATGCCTAAATCAAGCAATTGATATTGATAATGAGGAGCAAGTAAAAAAACTATTAGAAAATTTTAATTATGATATTAAAGACTTGAATGGAGAAAAGCATTACTTCCTTAACAAAGAGGATGTTACGCAGAACATTCGAACGCCTGAAGTTACATCTATTGTTTCAAAAATTGCATCTTATCCCTTTTTAAGAAAAGAACTGGTAAAGATTCAAAGAAAATTTGGCGAAAAAGAAGATGCAGTATTCGAGGGAAGAGATATGGGAACAGTTGTCTTTCCTAATGCTGAGGTAAAAATATTTCTTACAGCAAATCCTGAAGTTAGAGCTGAAAGAAGGTATAAGGAATTTCAAGAAAAATTTCCTGAAAAATCTTCTACATTATCATTAGATCAAATTTTAGAGGATATTCAGCAAAGAGATCATACCGATACAACAAGAGAAGTATCTCCTCTTAAACAGGCAAGTGATGCTCACTTAATAGACACAAGTCAAATTTCTGCAAACGAAGTGGTTGATTGCATTATTTTAGAAGTTCAAAATGTAAAAAAAAAACTTAAGCGCTCTTTGTTTTACAAGGCTATTCGCTTCGTTGCTAAGTGTTTTTTCAAACTTTTTTTTAGGATAAAAGTATACGGAACTGAAAATATTCCCAAAAGATCATGCATTATTGCTTCTAATCATGCTTCTTTTTTTGATCCTCCATTAATAGCAGTTTCTTGTCCTTATGAAATTCATTTCTTAGCCAGATCTTCGCTCTTCAAAAATAGGATGTTTTCTTGGTTTATTAAAAAACTTAATGCTCACCCAATTGGAATGAAAGCAAATGATAGAAAAACTTTTAAGGTAATTTTTTCTATTTTAAAGAAAAATCAAAAGTTATTAATTTTTCCAGAAGGAGCAAGGTCTAAAAAGGGAGAATTAACTCCCATTAAATCTGGTATTGGTTTTATTGCTTTAAAAAGTGGAGCCTCTATCGTGCCGACATATGTTGATGGAACATATGAAGCTTGGCCCAGAAATAAAAAGTTCCCTTCTTTTTTTCAGAAAATTTCCTGTATATTTGGACCTCCTATTTCTATGGAAGATTATAAACACTTAGAAAAAGAGGAAGCCATTCAGGCAGTTGTTGAAAAAACAGAAAAATCAATTAAAGAGTTACAACAGCATTTTAAAAATAAAATTAAAAAGTAGTTAGAATGCAAGAACCATATATAAGATCCAATAAACTTTTCTAGTAGATATAAAGGATAAGGCGCTTGTTGTTTTAGATATCATGTGCTATTTTTTTAGTAGGTTTTTGAAGTTTCTGACGAATAAATGATAAAAATCATTTCAGTGAAACTTGGAGCTGCATAAAAGAAAGTCATGAATGGTTGCAGACAAGCCTATGGGGTTCATTTTCTTTAAGGAAGATGAAGATCTCAAAAGACCAACCTTATTAAGGAGATAAAAAATGACAGACAAATCATTGATCAAAAAGCTTACAGACGATTCTTTTTCTAAAGAAATTGAATCTGGCATTACTTTAGTAGATTTTTATGCTGAATGGTGTGGCCCATGCAGAATGATGTCACCAATTTTAGAGCAAGTCGCAAGTGAAACTCAAGGCATGGCTGTCATAGGTAAGCTAGATATTGACAGTGAGCAGAAAACAGCTGGACAGTTTCAAGTTACATCTGTTCCAACCCTGATCTTATTTAAAGATGGTAAGGAAGTGAATCGCTTGGTTGGGCTAAGAGATGCTGATGCTATTAAAGAGTTTATTGAATCTGCAAAATGATAATTAGATGGGTCTATACGACCCTTTTACTTTCGCTTATTATAGGCATCTTATTGTATTTACAAATTCAAATGCCCTGGTTTTTGGCTTGGTTTGGTACTTTGCCTGGAGATTTGATTTTGTCTGATAAAAATATTACTTTTTTTCTCCCTTTGACATCTGCCGGCGTTATCAGTACAGTTTGGTGCCTTCTGGTTAAGAAATAAAATTGAAGTTCTGCTGCCTTAGGGCTTCATAGGTTGCTATAGCTACAGTATTTGAAAGGTTTAAACACCTTGGCCTTTTCATAGGTAGGGTAACAAAATTATCCGGCCATCTTTCAAAATACTCTTTAGGTAGGCCTGAAGTTTCTGATCCAAAAATTAAAAAACTATTAGCTGGGTAGTTTACTTCAGTGTAGCTTTTTGTGGCTTTGCTAGAAAAAAAATAAAAAGGATTAGGGTGTTTATCTAAATAATCTGGCAAAGAATCAATCAGCTCAATTTCACTATTTTTGTAATAGTCCAAACCAGCTCTTTTCATTTGTTTATCTGATATGGAAAAACCTAAAGGTTCTACTAGTGCTAAAGATACTCCTGTAATAAAACAAGTTCTGATTACATTGCCTGTATTGGATGGAATTTCAGGTTGATATAAGATGACTTTCATCGGATGCCTTTTTTTAAGTCAGGGGACTCAGAGATAAACTTATCTGGTTTATTTAAACCATTTGTTTTTACTATTTCCACTTCGAATACCAAAAGGGAATTTGGCTCTGTTAAGTGGTCTTTTCCGTAGCCTAAAGTAGGGTGAATAAAAAGAAGTCTTTTTTCACCTTCTTTCATGCCTAAAACGCCTTTTTTGAAGCCAGCGATAGTTTCACTCAACTCAATAATCTCAGGTTCCATCGTTTGGCCAAAAACTGAGCCATTTAGGTATTTTCCAGTGTATTTTATAAGTGGGGCGTCAGATAGTTGAACTTGCGATCCTTTTCCTTCTTTTAATATTTTATATTGGAGTTTTTTAGTTTCAATTTCGACAATATCTTCTTTTTCAGCGTTTTCAGATAAAAACTTGTCAGCTTCTACTAAATTACATTCTGACTGTCTCTCAAAGAGTTTGTCTTGAAGTTCTGAGATAGCTGCGATACATTCATCATCAGTCATAGGAGAGTCGTCTCCCTTTTTTTCTCCTTGGAGGCCCTTAACAACTAAGTCTAAATCAACTTGTACCCCTAAAGATTCTAAATATTTTCCTATGCGGTGTCCAAGAGCTTCTGAAATTGCATTAACATTATCTGTTTGATCGCAAAAAGCTGTAGAAAACAGTATTAGAGCTGAAAAGTAAACATATCGAAGCATATAAAAAACTCCGTTTTTAAATTAAAAATAAACTAGTTCCAATGTATTTCTGTAGCCTCAGACTTTATCTTGAGTTCAGCAAGGTGTCCTTTAAGAGGTTCTGAGGGTGCTTGCATCATTAAATCGCTAGCTTTCTGCGTTTTAGGAAAGGCGATTACATCTCTAATATTTTCGGTTTTACAAAGCAACATTATTAGTCGATCTAATCCAAATGCAATGCCCAAATGCGGTGGCGTCCCATACTTCAAAGCTTCTATAAAAAATCCAAATTTTTCATCAATGTCTTTAGCTTCTAACTTAAGAGCATTAAAAACTTTTTCTTGAATTTCTTGGTCATGAATCCTTTGTGAACCACCAGCGAGTTCATATCCATTTACAACAAGGTCATATGCAAGGGATCTGACTTGAAGAGGGTTTGTTTCAAGGAGAGAAATATCTTCATGATTAGGCTGTGTGAAAGGATGGTGTTCAGCTTTGAGTTCGTTGGTTGTTTCATCTTTGGAAAACATGGGAAAATTTGTAACCCATAAAAATCTATAGGATGACTTATCTATTAATCCTTGCTTTTTTGCTATATGCCTTCTTAAATGATCCATTCCTTGATTGACAATAGTGTCTTTTTCAGCAGCAATTAAAATAAGGTCATTATTTTCAGCGTTCATTCTTTTTTCTAGTTTCTGTAGAAGATCCACACTAAAGAATTTCACAATATTAGAAGAAAATCCTTCTTGTGTTTTTTTCATCCAAGCAAGTCCTCTAAGATTAAAAGGGGAGACAAATGAAACAAACTCATCGATTTCTCTTCTGGAGAAATCTGCTCCATTCTTAACGCATATTGCTTTGACACAACCGTTATTTTGAAGATAGTCTTTTAAAAGATCAAAGTTAGAAGCCTCAATAATATCATCTAAACGGACGAGAGGCATTTGGAAGCGAAGGTCTGGTTTGTCGGTGCCATATCTTTCGATACATTCGCTATGAGTCATTCTTGGAAAAGGAGTTGAAATGTCAATATCCAAGCATTCTTTAAAGATCTTTGTCAGCATTGTTTCACAAAGACTGTAAATATCTTCAGAATCCAGAAAGCTTGCTTCAATGTCAATTTGAGTAAATTCAGGTTGCCGGTCAGATCTCAAGTCCTCATCTCGAAAACAAGGCGCTACTTGGTAGTATCTATCAACACCTGAGACCATTAACAACTGCTTAAAAATTTGAGGTGATTGTGGCAGTGCATAAAAGTTTCCTGGGTAAATTCGAGAGGGGACGAGATAATCTCGAGCGCCTTCAGGTGTAGACTTTGCTAAAATAGGGGTGCTTACTTCTAAGAAACTATGAGAGTTTAAGAAGTTGCGAATAACATGCAAAGCCTTATGGCGAATCTCTAAATTGTGAATGATTTGCCCACGTCTAATGTCTAAATAACGATGCTTTAATCTAAGTTCTTCATGAACATCAATAGTATCATCACAAATAGAAAAAGGAGGTGTTTTAGCAACTGAAATTATATTTAGGGATTCTACATTTACCTCGATTTCACCTGTAGCTAGTTTAGGGTTAATAAGGTTTTCACCACGATGTGATACAGTTCCTGAAACAGAAATTACCCACTCAGATCGAAGCTTGGATGCTTCTTTATGTAGCGTCTCAGAAATTTTAGGGTCAAAAACAAGCTGAACTATTCCGTATCTATCTCTTAGATCAATAAAAATTAAGCCACCATGATCTCTTCTTCTATTTACCCATCCTGAAAGATTTATTTTTTTGTCGATATCAGTTTTTCTTAAAGATCCGCAATCATGTGTACGTTTGTACTGTGGGGTGCTCATTTTTACTCCATAAATGTAAAAGCGTTTGAAAAAGATTAGCTAAAGTAATTTTATTTTCTTTTCTATCAATCATGTGCTTTAAGCATACTTGATTAGAAGCGATTTCATTATCTCCAATGACAACAGCGTATTGCGCCATTAGTTGATTTGCTTTTTTAAGTCCTTCTTGAACTTTTTTAGTATTAAAAGACATTTCGCATGGTAGATGTGCATGACGTAATTTTGTTAGTAAAGTAAAGCAAAACTCGTTAGCCCTATCACCCAAAGCAATAAAATAAACAAATGGATTAGACAACTTAGGAAATGGAACATTTTGTCTAAGCATTACTTGAAGCACTCTTTCAATACCGCAACCAAAGCCTATTCCTGGAAGAGATGGACCGCCAAATACTGAAGTAAACCCATCATACCTTCCTCCAGCTCCAATAGTGCTTTGCGCTCCAAGTTCTTTGGTAGTGATTTCAAATACAGTTCTGTTGTAGTAGTCGAGGCCTCTTACAATTTTGGGGTTAATTTCGAAGGGAACATTTATTTTTCCAAGAAGGTGACATACTCCGTCAAAATGCTTTTTTGCATCATCTGATAAATAATCTAGAATTGAAGGCGCGTTTTGTAAAATTTCTTGATCTTTTGGGTCTTTAGAATCAAAGATGCGCAAGATGTTTTTTTTAAATCTAACTTTGCTTTCTTCAGATAAACTATCGAAGTGAGGGGTTAAGAACTCTGAAAGAACTTTTTTAAAAGACTCTCGACATCCTGGATCCCCAATTGAATTGAGGTGTAAAGTAAGATTTTTCAATCCAAGTCGTTTATAAAGCTCCCATAGCATGTCAATTATTTCAACATCCTGCTCAAAACTCGCGTTTCCAATTGCTTCTACGCCAAATTGATGGTGCTGTCTATACCTGCCGGCTTGTGGTCTTTCGTATCTAAACATCGGGGCTATGTAGAAAAGCTTATTTATTTTTGAATAAGTATACAGGCTCCTTTCTACAAAAGCTCTCATCACGGATGATGTGCCTTCAGGTCTAAGAGCTAAAGATCTTTTTGCCTTATCCTCAAATACATACATTTCTTTACTGACAATGTCAGTAGCTTCACCCACTCCTCGATCGAATAGTTCAGCTTTTTCGAAAACAGGTGTCCTGATTTCCTGAAAAGCATAGTCTCTAGCTATTTTTCGCATGACTGTTTCAACGTGTTGCCAATATTCTGACAAACGCCAATTTTCCACAGCATTATAAGGTAGGATGTCAAATAGACCTTTAGGAATTTGAAATTTCATATTAATAACCTAGGTCGATTATAAGAAAAGATAAGATTTATGGCTCGAACATCTTTAAACATATGTGAATAAGAATGCAACGATAAAAACATCGAAGTAAAAATTTAAAACCAAGTATTAAAAAATAAACTTACAATATAACAACTAAATGTTTTTAAAATTTAAATGTAAATAAAATATTTACATTATTTTTTTGTTTAATAATTTTTTATAGAAATGTATGTGTTATTTCTTTAGAGAGTTTAATAAGGGTGTTTATTATAAATAATGAGCTTAATTTATTATTTAAATAATTTTACTTTTGTTTAAAATAATTATTTTTACAACAAGTCAATTAAATTGACAATTTTTGTTGCTAAAGATAAAATTATTGTTCTTTTAAAAAAAAATAAAACATGCTATTTGCATCTGCAAAATATTAATTTCATGAGGTGAACAGTGAGTGTACGCGACATATTGCGACCGGCTCCAGTTAAAGACGAGATAAAAGATAAAACCCTAGTTAAAGAGAAATACCGCTATTGGCGTTTTAGAACGTTTTATGCGATGTATATTGGGTATGCATTTTATTACTTTACTCGTAAAAGTTTCACTTTTGCTATCCCTGCTTTAAAAGAACACTTCCATATGGATATGTCCCAATTAGGAATGTTAAGTAGTATTTTATCTATTACTTATGGGGTTAGCAAGTTTGTTAGTGGAATAATAGGCGATAAATCAAACCCTCGCTATTTTATGTCTATTGGGCTGATTCTTACAGGTGTTTTTAATATTTGTTTTGGTCTTTCGTCTTCTTTAATATTTTTTGCAATATTTTGGGGGTTAAATGGATGGTTTCAAGGTTGGGGGTGGCCCGGCTGTGCTAAACTACTTACCCACTGGTATTCACATTCAGAAAGAGGTAGATGGTGGAGTCTTTGGAATACTTCTCATAACCTAGGTGGGGCTTTAATTCCAATCGTTGCTGCCTTTTTTGTGCAATATTATGGTTGGAGATATGCGCTTTTTGTTCCAGGGGGGATATGTATTCTAGTTGGACTTTTTCTGCTAAACCGCCTGAGAGACACCCCAAGGTCTTTAGGATTGCCCAAAATAGAAGAATTTAAAAACGATTTTCCTGACTCTTCTTCTGCTAAGCAAGAAAAGGAAAATCTCACCGTAAAGGAAATTCTTTTTAAATATGTCCTTTATAATCCTTATATTTGGATATTAGCTGTTTCTTACTTCTTTGTTTACATTATTAGAACGGCTATTAATGACTGGAGTTTACTTTACCTAGTTGAGCATAAGGGATATTCTTATCTTAGTGCAGGTGCTTGTGTGTGCTGGTTTGAGGTAGGTGGATTTTTTGGTTCCTTAGCAGCTGGATGGGCATCTGATAAAATCTTTTCTGGGAAAAGGAATCCTGTTAACGTGATTTTTTCTATTCTAGTAGTTTTGGCAGTTGCAGCTCTTTGGCTCTCTCCAGGGGTTGCAGTTTTAAGAGACTCTTTTCTTATGTTTATCATTGGCTTTTTAATTTTTGGTCCTCAAATGCTTATAGGAATGGCTGCAGCTGAACTTTCACATAAAAAAGCCGCAGCTACTGCTACAGGTTTTGCTGGATGCTTTGCCTATTTAGGAGCTGCCGCTGCTGGAGGGCCGCTTGGTGCTATCACAAATGCATGGGGATGGGGAGGCTTTTTTGTTATTTTAGGCATTTGCGGTCTTGTTGCCTCACTTTTACTTCTTCCTCTTTGGTCTGTGAAGATAAATCCAAAGGAAGCATAAATTTTGAGTTTGTATTAACCCTTTTCCTTGCTAGGATGTATCTCAAAAAAATGAGATACATCTTATATGTCCTGGATCCCTCTCCATGTCCATTCACAATATTCAATATTAGATTCAACAGCATCTATTAAGGACTTAGTTCGAAAAGCTAAGTCATATTCTATTAAGGCTCTTGCTCTAACAGACCAGGGCAATATGCACGGTATTGTTGATTTTTATAAGGAATGCAAAGCTAATGATATTAAGCCAATTATTGGATGCGAACTTTGGCTTGCCCCTACGTCTAGATTGGATAAGAAGAAAACGCCAGGGTTGCCAGCAGCATTTCCTTTAGTTTTTTTGGCTAAGAATCAAAAAGGATATAACAATTTATGCAAGCTTGTTTCAATTGGATACCTAGAAGGTTTTTATTATACCCCGAGAATAGACAAAGAGACTTTAGAAAAGTACTTTGAAGGACTTATATGTCTTTCAGGTTCCTTAAATGGTCCAATTTCTTATTTAGCAAGTAAAGATGCATATGATGATCTTAAAAATGAACTACTCTGGTTCAAGAATCTGTTTCAGGAAAACTTTTATATTGAACTTCAAAAGCATCAAATGAGTGATGCAGATATTCAGGAAAAAAACTTAGACAAAGAAAGCTGGGTAATTCAAAAGCTGCGAGACTACGAATCTAGGCAAAAGGCAGCTAACGAGGTGTTAACCCGGCTGTCAACAGAATTGGAGATTCCTCTTGTTGCAACCAATGACATTCACTATTTGGAAAAGCAGGATTGGAGAGCTCATGAGATTTTATTAAACATTCAGTCAGGGGAGCCGTGTGAGATTTGGGAAAGAGATTCTTTTGGTAACCCAAAGACAAGAATACCTAATCCTAAAAGGCAAACTTATCCTTCGAAAGAACATTACTTTAAGTCTCCAGATCAAATAAAAGAGTTATTTAAGGACCAGCCTGAGGCAGTAGAAAATACACAAAAAATAGCCGACTTATGTCAATGTGATCTGGATTTTAAAACAAAACATTATCCAGTTTTTGTCCCTCCATTGCTCGAAGGAAAAGAATATACAAAAGAACAGAGGGAGAAAGAAGTAGAAAAATATCTCTATGACCTTTGTTTAGAAGGTATAAAAAAACGATATGATCAAGAGTCTTTAGAAAAGGTAAAAGAAAAATATCCAGATCAAAATCCAATAGATGTTGTTAAAAATCGTCTTGATTATGAGTTTAAAATCATAGCTTCAAAGGGAATGTGTGACTATCTACTAATAGTATATGATTTTATATCCTGGGCAAAAAAGCAAAAAATACCAGTAGGACCAGGGAGGGGATCTGCAGCAGGCTCTATCATAGCGTATTTAATTGAAATTACAGATATTGAACCCCTTCGTTTTAGCTTATTCTTTGAAAGATTTATCAATCCGGAAAGGATTTCTTATCCAGATATTGACGTCGACATTTGCATGGACCGGCGATCTGAAGTTATTGATTATACAATTCAAAAATATGGGAAGGATCGGGTAGCTCAAATTATTACCTTCGGCACAATGAAAGCTAAAATGGCGATAAAAGATGTCGGAAGAGTTTTAAGTGTAGCCTTATCCAAGGTTAACCTAATAGCCAAACTCGTTCCAGATGATTTAAATATTACCATTGAAAAAGCATTAGAGGTGGATCCCGAATTATACAATCTTTATCAATCAGATGCAGAAGCTAAAATGATTTTAGACATGGCTAAAAAAATTGAAGGAAGTATTAGGAATACTTCTATTCACGCAGCTGGGCTAATCATTTCAGAAGATTCTATTACTGAACATATACCTGTATGTACAGCTAAAGATACTGATATTGTTGTAACTCAATACTCGATGAAGCCAGTTGAGTCTGTCGGCATGCTGAAAATTGATTTTCTTGGACTTAAAACTCTAACATCCATTCAAAAAGCTGTAGACCTTATTGAAGCTAATTATGGGAAAAAACTAGATTGGTCAAGTCTTCTTCTTGATGATAGCAAAACATTTGATCTACTTAACCAGGGGAAAACTCTTGGAGTCTTCCAGTTAGAATCTGGCGGGATGCAAGAACTTGCTAAGCATCTTCATATTGATTGCTTTGAGGAAATATTGGCTGTTGGAGCTCTTTACCGACCAGGACCAATGGACATGATTCCTTCCTTTATAAATAGAAAACATGGGAAAGAGCCTATTGAGATTGACCACCCTCTTATGAAAGACATTTTAGCTGAAACGTATGGAGTCATGGTCTATCAAGAACAGGTAATGCAAATTGCCAGTAAGCTTGCCGGATACAGCTTAGGAGAAGGTGATATCTTAAGAAAAGCAATGGGGAAAAAAGACCGAGAGGAAATGACAAGGCAAAGGCAAAAGTTTTTGCAAGGGGCAGTTGAGAATGATATAAATCAAGAAACTGCGGAAATAATTTTCAACAAAATTGAAAAGTTTGCCTCATATGGTTTTAATAAATCGCATGCTACTGCGTATGCGTACCTTTCGTATACAACAGCTTATTTAAAAGCAAATTATCCTAAAGAGTGGATGGCAGCACTCATGACGTGTGATCGTTATGATTTATCTAAAGTTGCTAAATTTATTCGAGAGTGTCAAGTCATGGAAATTGCAATTTTACCTCCAGATGTAAATGAAGCTGGCAGTGAATTTCTTCCAGTTAAAGACGGTATCCGATTTGCCATGTCAGGTGTAAAAGGAGTTGGTAGTGCAGCTGTTGATGCAATTATGCATGAAAGAAAAGCAAGAGGCCCGTTTGCAAGCTTGTATGATTTCATTAGAAGAATAGATACGTCCAAGGTAGGTAAGAAAAACGTTGAACTCCTTATCGACTCTGGTGGTTTTGATTTTACGCAATGGACACGAGATGAGTTAAGAGAAAGTGTCGAAACAATGTATTTTAAGGTTAATAAAGAGCAAAAAGAAGCCTCTCAAGGCATTATGAACTTTTTTTCTATTATAGAAGACCCAGAAAAGGAGTTTATTAAGGCCCCTCAAATTACAACGCCTTCTACTAAAGATGAAATTTTAAGAAAGGAAAAAGAACTTTTAGGTTTTTACCTTACGGGACACCCCATGGAAAAGTTTAAAGATCGATTGGAAAAGCTTTCTTGTCTTCCTTTAAAGGATATGGAAACACTAGGAGACAAAACACTTTTCAAAACAGCTTTTATAATTGAATCAGTTGTACATAAAATCGCTTCTAAATCGCAAAAAAAGTTTGCAATTATTACTATAAGCGACGGGATGGAGCGTTATGAGGTGCCTATATGGCCTGATTTATATGAGGCCAATCACCATCTTTTAGTAGAAAATCAAATTATTTTTTCTATTCTTTTTTATGAAGATGGTAAAATACACTGTAAATACTTAGAAGACATCCAAGATGTGGACCACGAATCGGTGCAATCTATTTATGACAATTTAAGTGAGCAAATAAAAAAACAAAAAAAAACTAAGAAGCAAAAAATGCCAACAAAAACGCAGCAGCTATCTATTATTATGAGCTTAGAAACTCTTAAAATGAGTGAGTTGTTAAGGTTAAAAGAACTATTTCGTTCAAATTCAGGTAAAGTGGCTATAGAAATTAAATTTATTTTACATAACAAAATTATGGGGAGACTTGCTATTGATCATCCTTGGGGTGTGCAGCTTAATGACCCCTTAGCCTCCTCGCTTGGCTCAATGAAAAGTGTAAAAAGATTTGAGGTTAAGAATCCTTGACATTGTAAAATAGTTAGACTATTTTAAAGTGCATAAATAATTGTTTTTTATGAATTTAAAAAAAATATTCTTTGTTTCTTTATTGGGAATTTCATTAAATTTTTCCCTTCATAGCCAGGAAACGTCTGTTCAAGATTATTATAGTTATATTTTAAGGTCTCATCAAGAACAAGACTGGATTTCACTTCTTAATATTTGTGAAATATTAATTGATGAGTATCCCAACACTCCGTTTTCAGAAGAAGCACTTTATTATCTTGGCGTAGGGTATTATGAATTAAATGATTATACCATGGCTAACAATACTTTTTCAGAATATTTAAAAAAGTCTGATAGTCCTAAATTTTTTGAAAGTGCAATTAAATATAAGTTTTTTATTGCTGAGAGCTATAGAAATGGAGCTCATCGAAGGATGTTTCATTTGAAAAAGTCTCCTAAAATTGCTTCAGCAAAAGAAGATGCCATTGAAATATATGACGAAGTAATCTCTAGCTTGCCTTATCATGACTTAACAGCTAGATCACTGTTTGGTAAAGGAATAGTCCAAAGAGATTTAGAAGATTTTAGGGACTCTATCGAAACATTTCAATCTTTGATTAAAAGGTTTCCCAAGCATGAATGTTCTATTGATGCTTTTATGGAGATCGGGCAAACGTACCTAGCTCAATGCAACATTAAAAATTTAAACCCTGAAATTATTGCTTTAGCTGAGCTTAATCTTTCTAAGTTCAAGATGGCGTTTCCTTCAGAAGAAAAGATTTCAGAGTTAGAGAAAGTGCTTGTGCAAATAAAAGAAATATTTGCAAAGAGCCTTTATGAAACTGGAAAGTTTTTTGAACGAAGGAAGCAGAAAGATGCCGCTATTATTTATTATGCTAAGGTTCTGACCGTCTTTCCAGAGACCCCCACAGCTCAATTATGCGAAGAGCGATTAAAAAACTTACAATCATAATTTTATTTCTTGGCTTTACCTCATGTGGTTATCAGTTTATTCAAACTCCAGGTAAGTCAGTTTCATTATCATTTGTAGAAAATGATGAATACGGTCTATTTACAACGACTCTTATTGAAAAAATTGGAGCAAGTGGGCTCTACGTTTATAAAAACAATAATGCTGATTATTTATTAGATGTTAAGCTGACAGGTGTCTCTCATGAAGTAATAGGATATCGTAAGGACCTTGAAAAGGACTTTACTAAAAGAGAAAATATTATAGCAGATGAAGGAAGATTAAATCTGATCGCTACAGTTGAGTTGATCGATTTGAAAAACAATGAAACAGTACTTGGTCCTTTTAATGTAAGCTCGTCTCAAGACTATGATTATGTAGATGAAAATTCACTGCAAGACCTTACTTTTATTAACTCTAATGGCATTAGACAAACTGTTTTATCATTTTCTTTAGGGCAGTTGGAGTCAGAAGAAAGTGCAAGAAGCGCTGCATTTCGACCTGCTTTTCATAAATTAGCAGAAAAAATTGTCGACGTGATTTCGATAGAATGATAGAAGTTAAAAAAAAGATTTTTTTTAACTTTGAATACTAAAAAATTTCCAGCTCGATTAGACACTCTTCACCAAATGTTGCAGTGGATCCATAAGCAAATAAAATCAGTCGGTTTTGAAGTGTCTGATTTACGTAAAATTGAACTTGCTTCTGAAGAGGCTCTAGTTAATGTCATTAAACACGGATACAAAAATGAATATGCTGGGTTTATAGAGCTTTCTATAGTTATTCATGATAATGATAAAATGATACTTACTATTAGAGATAAGGGCTCATTGTTTAATCCTTTAAAGCAAGAAGCAAAAGTTGATCTAGAAAGTCCTCTAGAGCAAAGGTTGGAAGGAGGGCTTGGAATCCTTATGATGCGTCAATACATGGATCAGATCAACTATAAACGGGATGGCGAGTATAATTTATTAACTATGATAAAGAAAATACCCTATTGATTCTTTTCAATGGCTGTTACTGTGGCTTCAGTATCCAACATATCAATTAAAAAGTGTTGCAATACTTTCAGCACATATTTCGGTGTATTGTAAACGCCACAAGTTTGAAAAACTAACTCAAGGTTCGTTTTTTCTTTATTAACTAAAGCTATAAGGACATATGTAGAGGGATTCTCTTGATCCATTTTTGGAACAATCCAAATAGCAAACTGCTCATTAAACAATGTTACCTTTTCAATGCTTTCAATTACATGAAAGTACTGAGTTAAATCATCAGGGTCTTCAATATCTTGATCCATTTTTTCTAAAAGGCCGGTTTCATGGAGCATGCTTAGATCAATGTTTATAATTCCGTCATGTATCCACTTACTTAAGTTTTCACTATATTCTTTAAATGACTCTTCTAGCTGTACTGGATTCAACATTGTGGCCTCCTAATTTTCTAATCCCCCCAAAGTTAATTTTAGATTGAATAATTAAGTCATGTCAAGTCAAATTAAATTAAAATTAATTAGATATTAAGGTTAAATAATTTAAATTAAGTGCTTTGTTGAAAATAATAATCAGGTAAGATATCTTCTTTTATAAAGGCAAGAGTCACATGAATCGATTCCTTTTCATAATAGCTCTATTAATCCACTCGTTAATTTTTTCTAACCCTTTAAAAATTAACACTTCAGCTAAGTCTGCTATTTTAATTAATGCTGAAAATGGGAAAGTCCTTTTTGAAAAAAATAGCCATGATAGATTTTTTCCAGCAAGTACTACAAAAGTGGCAACAGTCCTTTATGTGCTTGAAACAGTTTCAGATATAAATCAATGGACTGTAGTTACTTCGGACGCTCTTGAGTTTATTCCAATCGAGGAAAAGCATAAAAACTATAACTGTCAGCCACATCTACTTGAAAAAGATGCAGTGCTTATGAGCGGTCTGTCACCTGGGGTCAACGTCTCACTAAAAGACCTTATCTATGCTTCAATGTTAATTTCAGCAAATGATGCTAGTAATATTCTAGCTGAATCAGTTTCAGGGTCTATTCCCATGTTTATGGAAGAACTGAATAATTTTTTACAGGAAATTGGATGCAAAAATACTTACTTTAGAAATCCTCATGGGCTGCATTTCCCTGAGCATTACTCCTGTGCTTCTGATCTTGCTCTCATATTGCAAAAAGGAATAAGAAACAAAGCCTTTCAAGAAATCGTAACTACAAGAAATTACCAGCCTTCTTTCAGAGACGAGAAAATACAAGCTACTTGCCAGCTACTTTTAAAAAATTATAAATATTACTATCCCAAGATTTTCTGTGCTAAAACAGGCTATACTAGTAAAGCAGGTTATAATCTTGTAGCTGCAGCAAAAGATGAAAATAGAACGTTGATTGCGGTTGTTTTAGGACATGACTCAATTAAAGAAAGGTGTGTCGATATAACTAATATCTTTGAAAAGGCATTCAGTGAGCCTAAGGAAGTTATTACTCCTTTTTATAAAGGACAAGAATTCGAAAAAAAAATTCCTGGTGGAAAACAGCCATTAACTGCTCTTATCTATGAAGATTTAACCACAGAATATTATCCTTCTGAAAGAGAAGAATTTAAGGTTTTTATAGAGTGGGAGCCCTTTAAGCTGCCTATCAAGCAAGGGCAAGAGGTTGGAAAGCTTATATTAAAAAGTGAAGATAAAGTCTTTAAAGAAGTCCCTCTAATTGCAAATAATGTGGTAAAAAAAACCTATTTTTCTTGGATTAAAGACCTTTTTAAGAAAAGTCCATAGATGTCGATAAACTCTTGTAGAGAAAGCTCTTCAGCTCTTACGGTGACTAAGTAGTTGTTTTCTGTAAGGATTTCTCTAATTGAGCTACTGTTAAAATACTGCTTTAATGAGTTTAATAAAGTCTTTCGTTTGCTTGCGAAACATTTTCTCACAAAATTAAAAAAGCCCTCCGCTTTTTCAAAAGGAGGCTTTTTAAATGTTAATTTGGTTATTGCTGAATCTACTTTAGGAACAGGGAAAAAAGCCTTTCGAGGAACTTCAAAGCAAAGCTCTACGTCTGCATAAAACTGGGTAAATACGGATAAAGAACCATATGACTTTCCCTTTGTTGCAGCAAGCCTTAAAGCAACTTCTTTTTGAGTCATAATAATAGCACTTTCAAAAAGTTTGTGATTGTTGCACAGCTTTTGGATAAAAAGACCAGTTAAATGGTATGGAATATTGCTAATAAACTTTACCTTTTTCTGAGGCAGGATTGTTGTAAGGTCAAAGTGGAGAAAATCTCCCAACAAATACGAAAAGTTCGCATTATTTTTTTTTATTTTCTCCAGGTTAGGAACTAGGCGCTTATCAATTTCTATTGCAAGAACCGTTGCTTTCTTGGAAACCAGTTCGTTTGTTAATGCACCAAGACCAGGTCCTACTTCTAAAATAGAGTCGACAGGCTTAGGATTAAGCACATCAATTATTTGCGCAATGATATGCTGATCAGTCAAAAAATTTTGAGATAAAGACTTTTTAGGTGTTACTTGTCTAGGCAAGGTATTCAAAAGCTCATCGTTGTTCTATTGAAAAAGGCTCAAAATTATGTGGCAGTTCAATTTTTTGGTGGTCATACTCGTAATACTTTCTTAGCCTATTTACATAGTTTTTGGACTCTTGGGCTATAGCCTGTTGTAGCAGCTCATTCTCAAGTTCACTATATTTTTCTTCAAAAGAGGCAGCATTTTTAGTAGAAATTTCATCCAAATAAAAAATACGGTAAGAGGTTTCTGATGTTTTTTTTCTTTTTAGAGCTTGAGGTTTACTATAAGAGGAGGCATCTAGAGCAGACAAAATTGATTTATACTTTTCTGAAAGTTCAGAATCATCTGCTGTATAAAGTGAAGATAACTGGATGGTTAGATTTTCATCAGAATTCTTTTGTAGTTGATTTCTTAAATCTTCAGGTGATTTTTTCTCCAAACTACATAATTGATAAATTTCATCGGCTTTTTTTTCAGTAACTTCTTCATTTTGAGCTTTAATGGTTAAAACCTGGTATTTCCATTTTTTTTCAGGAGGATTGATGGCTAAGTAATTCTTATATGCTGACCGAATATTTTCTGGGGTGACTTTCTGCAAGGCTTTTGAATTGACTCTAAACCAGCTCATTCTTTGAACTGTCATTTCTTCCTTTAGCATATTCCAAGCTTCATCATAGGTTAGATTATATTGGTCTAAAGAGAGCATAACATTAGGACCAAAACGAGATTCCATTTCTTTTCTAACTTCTGCATCTTCAACCTTTAGCTCTTTATCTTCAGCATCAGCTAAGATAAGCTGCGTATTAATCATTTCATTTAAAACATGCTTCCAGCTTGCCATGTAAAACTGGCATTTTGCAGGTTCTGATTCAGCTAAGTCAGGATAATTACGGTAAAAAGCATAGTCCATTTTTTTCATAATATCTAAAACAGTAATGGTTTTACCGTGAACTTTTGCCAAGACGGCATTTTTGATACTGATTTTAGGTTGTCGCATTTCATTTAGCATAGAAAAGTCAGGGGATTGAGCTAAAAGAAAAGAAAAAGAGGCTAAAGAAAGAAAAAGTTTTAATAGTTTCATATGGATGTTAAGGTTTTTTGTTGATTACTTTATCAAATCACATCCTTTCTTTGAAGTATGGCACCAAAAAAACCATCCATTTGCCCAGAAAGGGGAATAGTTTTAAAAATGGATCCAACAAGCTTTAGATTAAAATTTTTTATAAAATAATCAATTTGTGCTTCATTTTCTTCAGGTAGAATGCTGCATGTAGCATATACGAGTCGTCCATTTTTCTTGAGGTGTTTTAAGGCTTTTTCCACAATTGATCGTTGTTGTTCTACTAGAGAATTTAACATTTCCTGACTATATTTCCACTTCATGTCAGGGTTCCTTCGTAAAGTTCCAGTCCCAGAACAGGGGACATCTGTTAAGATCCAATCCATTAGCCCAGTGATCTGCGATATTTTAGTTAAAAACTGAACATTTTGAATGCCAGATTTTTTTAGTCTTTTTCGAGCTTGTAAAAGAGCAACCTCGCGGATGTCATGCAAATAAATTATTCCTTTGTTGTGCATTTTTGGACCAAACCCTAAAGTTTTCCCTCCGGATCCTGCACAATAATCTAGTACTTTATCTCCAGGCTTAACATCCATTAATGAGCAGATTAACTGACTTGCCTCATCTTGAATTTCAAAGTGACCTTTTTTATAACTTTCTAACCCTAATAAGTTTATTTTAGACTTAAGGCTAATGCCAAAATCAGAGTGCAGGCAGGCAGAGACTGAGCTTAAATTTTGAAGCTCTTTTAATGTTTCTTGCCTCGATGTCTTTAGGGGATTTATTCTAATGGTAGTTGGGGCAACTTCATTTGACACTGCACAAATTTGAAAAGCCTTGTCAGCGCCATAGCACTTGACCAGCTTGTCATAAATAAACTTAGGGAAACTAACCTTGATATGTTCTGGGGTATCCCTTGGGATGTCGTTTGCGGAAATTCTTTCTAAGGCAACTAGTCTTTTTTCCCAAGTAATAGGCTTTTCACAAAGAAAATCTACTAAGGCTCTCAAACGTACTAATGTATAGATGGTGTTTGCAATTTCTTTTCTATCTTTAGAGCCTATTTGTTTGTAAGTTCTAAACTTTTTCCTTAAAAACAAATCTAAAGGCTTCGAATCTTCGTCAAGTTCAGATAAAAACTGTAAAATAAATTTTTGTCTAAAAGCCGATTTCATATAATTTTTTATTACTTTTGCGTATAAAGGTAACATAAAATTAGCTAAATTAATAGATCTTATATTAGATAAAGCATGAGGAGATGATTATGCGTTCCATGAAAGTAGTCTCACTTTTTTTTGCGAGGGTTTTTTTAAGTTCAATTTTTATTATCTCAGCATTAAAAAAGGTTTTTAACTGGTATGACACGGAAAATACTTTAATAAGTATATTTGTAGAGTGGCATTCCTATGTAAATAAAGAATTTTTGAAGGACTTTTTTACTAGTATGCTTCCTTGGGCTCCTTTAGTGTTGGTTTTAGCGACTATATTAGAGTTATTTGGGGGCTTGTTAATCTTATTTGGAATTAAGGCCAGATTTGGAGCAGTTCTATTGATTTTATTTCTCATTCCAACGACGATTGTAATGCACCATTTTTGGTTTTTAGAAAATCCAACAAAACAAATAGAACTGGCTATGTTTATGAAAAATTTAGCGATTATAGGAGGACTTTTATTTGTTAGTGTTTTTGGGGCAAAATTGAGCTCTCCTATTTCTCAATTTAAAAGACCTAGTTTTGATGATTAAATTATTTGGGCTGTTTCTTGTTAGTTTGTTAATTGTAGCTTTTGGTCAGCCTGCTTGGATTCCAATATTAGGTTATTTGTCTTCTTGTGTTGGCTTTGCCCTTTTTTGGCTTTTTTTAGAAAAGATGCCTCGTAAAGCAGGTAAGTGGTTTTTTGCTACGTTATGGTTTTGCTTAGTTCAGTCAGTCCAACTTTCTTGGATGACAGCAACAAAGTATCAGGGAAACTATATTCTTTTAGTATATTTGTTTGTAATTGTTGCCATGGGAGTGCAGTTTGGCTTGCTCTCACTGATGCTCTTTTTGAAAAAAAAGCCTTCTGTTTTGCATTGCTTGGCAATCGCTTCATTATGGGTTTTAATGGAATGGTCACGTGTTTTTTTTATTAGTGGCTTTACGTGGAACCCTGTTGGACTTTCCTATACTAATAATACAGCTTCCTTACAAATTGCCTCGCTATTCGGTGTATATGGACTATCATTTTGGGTTATTTTTACAAATACAATGGTATTAAGATCTTGGAAGTTAAATAAAAACTACTTTGCAGTTAGTTTAATTATCACATTGCCGTACTTTTATGGGGTTTGTCATAAAATGGTTTTAGAAAAAACTTTAAAACCAAAGCAAATGACAGTAGCGCTAGTTCAGACATCTATAATGCCTGAGCAGAAGCAATCTTATTCGTCAGCATTTTCCCCAATTTATCAATGGCATCGAATTATGCTATTTCTTAAAAACGAAATTAAAAAAGATACTCACCTTGTTGTTCTTCCTGAAGCAGCTCTTCCTTATGGATCATCTAGGTGTGTCTATCCTGTAGAAAAAGTAAAAGACATATTTTCAGATGTTTTTGGCGTAAAAAGTTTTAACTTTTTCCCCAAGTTAAATCAACCATTAGCTAGAAAAGCTGCTAATAATGATTGGTATGTTTCTAATAGCTTCATAGCGCAAGCCCTTGCTAATTATTATAGCTGTGAAGTTGTTGTGGGCTTAGATGATTTAGATCCTTTGACAGGAGACTTTTTCAATGCGGGGTTTTGTTTTCAAAAGGGGAAAAGCTCTGAAAAATATTTTAAAAGGGTGTTAGTTCCCTTAGGAGAGTACATTCCTTTTGAGTGGTGCACGTCTCTTGCTGAAAAATTTGGAGTATATGATTCATTTCAAGCAGGGACAGAGGCAAAAGTCATGTCCACAAAAATTCCTTTAGCTATTTCTATTTGTTATGAAGAAACCTATAGTGAAATAGTTAGGCAATCAAGGAAATTAGGTGCGGAATTATTTGTAAATATCAGTAACGATGTGTGGTTCCCAGATTCAAAATTGCCTTGGCAGCATTTTTTTCATGGCAGAGTAAGAGCTGTAGAAAATGGGGTTCCACTTCTAAGGTGTTGTAATACAGGCATCACAGGTGGAATTGATTGCTTTGGGAAAATAGTAAAAATTTTAGGGTCAAAGGATGGATCTTCAGAAAAAATTGCAGGAGCTCTCTCTTTAGATTTACCTTTAAAAAGCTATAGAACACTTTATTCTTCAGTAGGAGATGGTTCAATTATTGGAACGTCTTGCCTTATTCTTTTAATTTTTTTAAGGTTGCATAATAAGAATAGAGCTTGCTGAAAAAAAAGAGACTAAGCTACCTTTTTGAAGATTTCCTCAACCAGGGGGGTTATTTGATTACCATTTTTTTCAATCGAGGTTTTCTTTGTGATTGTAGCCAGTAGAAAAGACACAATTCAAAAGACTTTAAAAAGAACTATTTCACTTTCAGGAAGAGGACTTTTTACCGGTTCTAATGTTACCCTAACTTTGCGTCCAAATTTTGAAAAAAATGGCATTATTTTTAAAAGGGTTGATTTGCCTGGATCTCCTATAATTCCAGCTAAGCTTGACTATGTAAAAGAAACCCCTAGATGCACAATTTTAGGAAATAAGCAAGCAAGTGTTCAAACCGTTGAGCATCTGCTTAGTGCACTGTCGGCCATGCAAGTAGATCATCTTATCATTGAAATTGATGGGCCTGAGCTACCAGCATGCGACGGAAGTTCCTTGCCGTTTATCAAAATTATCGAAGATGCCGAAA
>JASFVE010000013.1:0-31675 GCA_050049995.1 Chlamydiota bacterium
ATTTTGGATCTGTTAGGAGATTTATCCTTGATTGGCAAACCCATTTTAGGTCATATTATTGCCATTCGTTCAGGACATTACTCTAATGTTGCGTTTGCAAAAGAGTTAAATAAACGTATTACGGAGATCTCAAATGACAGCTCACAAATCTGAAATCTTAAATGTTAAAGAAATTGCTAAAATTTTACCGCATCGTTACCCATTTTTACTTGTAGACCGCATAATTCATTTAGACTTAGAAAATAATGAAATAATCGGGCAAAAAAATGTTACAGTCAATGAGCAGTTTTTTCAAGGGCATTTCCCTGAAGTTCCTATTATGCCAGGAGTTTTAATTTTAGAAGCACTAGCGCAAACAGGTGGAGTCTTAGTTCATCAAAAAGGCTACAATAAGAAAATTGCTGTATTGTTAAATGTATCAAATGCTAAATTTCGAAAACCAGTAGTGCCGGGTGATGTTCTTAACTTGCACGCGCAAGGAGTTCATGTAAGTCAAAATGGTGGGAAAATTAAAGCCAAAGCCACTGTTGGAAATACAACTGTTGTTCAAGCAGAACTTAGTTTTGCATTAGTAGAAAAGGATCAACTCTAAAAAATAAAAAGAAATAAGAATTAGATCAAATGCCAAAGTCTAATATACATCCAAATGCCGTAGTAGAGAAAGGGGCAAAAATAGGGAACAATGTCACTGTTGAAGCATTCGCTGTTGTAAAGCCAAATGTTACATTAGAAGACAATGTGACAATAAAATCTCATGCCTACATTGATGGTTATACGACCGTCGGAGAAGGGACTGTCATATGGCCAAGCGCAAGCATTGGCACGCAAACACAAGATTTAAAGTTTAAAGGTGAAAAGACATTTGTAAAAATTGGTAAAAATTGCCAAATACGTGAGTTCACTACCATAAATTCATCTTGTCAAGAAGGGTCTGAAGTTAAAGTAGGTGATGACTGCCTCATTATGGCTTATTGCCATATTGCCCATAATTGTCAGTTAGGAAATAGTGTAATAATGGCTAATAATGCCATGCTAGCAGGTCACGTAATTGTAGAGGAAAAAGTAATTATTGGAGGAATGACTCCAGTTCATCAGTTTTCCAGGATAGGGGCTTATGCAATGGTAGGCGGCTTTAGTAGAATCTCGCACGATATTCCCCCTTATACATTAGGTGGCGGTTCTCCCTATAAGTTTGGAGGCCTTAACATGGTTGGGCTGAAGAGGAATAATTTTCCTTTAAATGTAAGGCAAGAACTTTCCAAAGCCTTTCGCATTACGTACCGTATGGGCTTACGACTAGAAGAAGCATTAGAGCTTATTGAAAAAGAAGTACAACCTCTTCCTGAAATAAAAAAGTGGATACACTTTTGTCGTAGCTCAAAAAGAGGGCTTTTGGGGCTACAAGGTGTCACGCAGGCTCCAGAAGAATTTGATGGTTTTTTGAAAGAACAAAAAGCAGTTCATGAATGAAAATCATTTTTTTTGGGACTTCTAGTTTTGCAGCTGGAGTTTTAAGTTATTTTTTAGATGTGAAACTTCCCATTAAAGCTATTGTAACTCAACCAGACAGAGCAAAAAAAAGGTCAGCCACCCCTACACCTACGCCGGTTAAGCAGCTCGCTCTTCAAAAAACTCCTAATATTCCACTATTTCAGCCGGAAAAAGCATCTGATGATGATTTCATAAACGTTTTAAAAGAATTTGATGCAGACATTTTTGTGGTTGTGGCATATGGGCAAATCCTTAGACAAAGACTTCTTGACGTGCCAAAAATTTGTCCTATTAATATCCACGCTAGTCTTCTTCCCAAATATCGAGGGGCAGCCCCCATGCAAAGATGTCTAATGGATGGTGTAGATAAGTCGGGTGTTACAATTATAGAAATGAATGCTCTTATGGATGCAGGGGATATTCTAGCAAAAAAAGAAGTAGGCATAGATGAGAACACAACATTAGAGGAGTTGGAAAAAAAGCTTTTAAATATTTCTGCTCCATTGACTATTCAAGTTATTGAACAACTTCAAAATAAAACTATACAAAAAGTTTCACAGGATTCAAGTGAGGTTACTTTTGCGCCAAAAATCACCAAAGAAGAGATGAGAATTAATTGGAAGGAATCTTCTTTTAAAATTCATAATTTAATTAGGTCTATTTCCCCAACTCCCGGTGCCTGGACTTTTTTGAGTTTTAATGGATCAGACAAAAAAAGGGTCAAAATTTTACGAAGTGAAATCTCTGATTTGAAAGGAAAGCCTGGGGAGGTCTTAAGTATAGATCCCTTGACAATTGGGGCAGGTGATAAGAGTATTAAAGTATTGACTTTACAGCCAGAAGGTAAGAAAAATATGCCTTCCTCAGAATGGTTAAGAGGGATCCAAAAAAAGAGTTTTACATTTATTTAAACTTTCTGTAAATTTTTCACATTATTTACATTAATTAGACATTAATCTAAAATTAACTGCTTTTCATTAAAAATGGGAGTATCAAAATTATGACACATTCTATTGAGCAATTAACTTCGTGTTCAGCAAGAGAGCTGTGGGGTGCTGTAGCTACCAGAGCTGGAAAAGAAGATGGGCCGTATAAAGTAGACCAATTTTTTAAAAAAAATGCTGAGTTGCTTATTCATGTGACTCAAAAGCTTGGAAGGGGTGAGTATCATATTCCTGCGCTTCAAAGAGCTTCTAAATTTTTAGGCACAGCTGCGCAAGCAACTATATTAACTAAAATTTTAGGTAGTTCTTCTAGTTTTTTCAATGCCGTTGATAATGTGGTATACTCAAAAGGCAACAATGAGTTTGCCTATCTTAATTTTGTGCATGATACTTTAGAATTTGCGTCCGATGTTATTATTTTAGGAGCACTTATTGGTGTTAATAAGTTATTTGCAGTGACTAAGGTTATGGATCTTACTAACTCAGTTATTGATGTCTATACCAACTGGAGCAAGTACGAGAAAAATGATGGTAAGGTTGCGAAATATGAGAGTGATCTTGCTGCGCATTTAAGAGATCCAGAGCGTGTTCAGCACCCTATTGTAGAGGCTGAAAATCCACATGAAATGAAGACTGTTTATATGCTCAAATTAGCTAGTAAAGTTTTATCAGTAGCGTCTGGTCTAATTGCTATAGCGGGAATGCTTACAAATATGGTGCTTCTATCGAGTGTATCTTTACTTGGTTTGTCAATTTTAGGAACTCTTTGTGCTTTTTCAGCAAATGTTTGCAAAGATGTGAGTTCTCATCAAATGTATGAGGTTCATTCTAAGGCTCTCGCGTAACCAGGTACTGAAAAAAGAATTTATTAAGAATAATCTTTTACATTAAATGCTTGCGTAAATTAGATATTTGAAATTTACGTAGGCTTTTTTTATTTATTTTGAAAAAAAAGTTGTCGCAGATTGAGTGGTTAATCTTTTTGATACTATCTATGGTAGCTGTTGGTATTCTTATTTTGACATTCGTTCAAAGTCAGAATGTTGAAAAAGATTTTAAACTCAATTTTCAAAAAAAGAAATATAAGAAAATGAAAGATCCTAAAAGTAAAGTCTTGTATTCAAACTAAAATTCACTTATATTTCTTTGCAACTACATACAACTCTTATCTATAAGATAGATTTTGATTGAGCGAAAACGCTGATTTTGTTAGCCTTTTTGCTTAATTCAATGTTACTGAGTTAAAAACCATAACCCAACATGCCTTCCCAAATAAGGGAGAGGTAGAAAAGGAAATTATTATGACGCAGAAATTTATTGGTCAAAAAGAGGGTATGACCCAGTTTTTTGACGAAGATGGAAATCCTGTTGTTGGCACTGTGATAAAAGTTCGTCCAAACTATGTCGTTCAAAAAAAGACAAAAGAATGTGACGGATATGATGCTTTGCAAATCGGATCAAATTTTTCATCAAAACCACAGGCAAAATGGGTGAAAAAACCCCAGAGAAATCACTTTGCAAAGGCAAAAGTTGAAGCATGCCGTAAAGTTACGGAAATTAAAGTTGAAAATACAGATGAATTTGAAGTAGGGCAAGCTCTCGATCTGAATGCTCTTAAAGAAGTTAAGTATGTAGATGTCATTGGGACCTCTAAAGGTAAAGGCTTCCAAGGTGTGATGAAACTTCACGGCTTTAGAGGGGGACCTGCAGCTCACGGATCTGGCTTTCATAGACACGCAGGATCAACTGGTATGCGTTCAACTCCAGGTCGCTGCTTACCAAATAGCCCTAGAGCTTCTCGAATGGGTGGTGAGCGTAAGACTATTCAAAACCTTGCTATTCTGCATGTTGATTCTGAAAATCAGTTAGTTATCGTAAAAGGGTCAATTCCAGGAAGTCGTGGTTCACTAGTCTACATTACGAATGCTAAGAAAAAACATAATTAGGAGAGAGAGTCGTGTCATTGCTAAAAAAATATGATTTAACTGGCAAAGAGCTTGGAGAGCACGAAATTGATGATTCTCTGTTGAGTACTGAAGCTAGTCTACAGTTAATTAAAAACTACATTGTTGCAATACGAAAAAATGCCCGTCAATGGTCGGCAAACACTAAAACAAGATCTGAAGTCTGTAGGACAAAAAAGAAACCTCACGCTCAAAAGGGAACTGGAAGAGCTAGACAAGGAACTCTTTCTGCACCACAGTATAAAGGTGGTGGAGTGGCGTTTGGGCCTAAACCTAAATTTGATCAGCATGTCCGTATTAATAAAAAAGAAAGACAGGCTGCAATAAGACATTTGCTTGCTGAAAAGATTAAAAATCAGAACGTTAAAATCTTAGAAATTCCTGCAATGCGCGTACCTAAGACAAACAAGGTCGCTACGTTTCTAGAAAAAGCAAATATTATGAATAAGTCTGTTCTATTTTTAGGGGAGATCCCAGAGCAAACTGCAAAAGCACCTAAATCGAAAAAGAATGATGTTTTTGTGAAAAGCATGAGAAACATTCCTAGAAAAGATTTTTCTTCGTTAGGTCATATAAATGGATACGACCTGGCTTCAAACCAAGAAATTGTTGTTTTAAGCTCTGCGCTAGAACAATTTACCTCTATAGTAACAGGAGAAAGTAAGTCATGAGAAGAAATCCGTATGACATTATTAAAAACAGACACATGACAGAGAAAAGCAGAGTTTTAGAGAATCTTCAAAATGCTGAGTCAAATAAATCTGTTAGAAAATATGAACTTCCTAAGTATGTTTTTGTGGTTGATACTAAAGCAAATAAAAATGATATAGCGTGGGCCATTGAGACAATTTATGCTGAAAGAAAAATTAAAGTTAAAAAAGTTAATACAATTTTAATTAAGCCAAAAGCTCGAAGAGTTAGAGGGCGATTTGGTAAGACGAAATATATTAAGAAAGCTGTTGTGACTCTCGATAAGGGAGATAGCATTGAAGAACAAGTATAAAGGTTAAACAATGACTAAGAAATTTCGACCAACAACACCTGGGCAGCGAAAATTAATCTTGCCTAGTTTTGATGAACTATCACCTAAGGCTAAAAAGCCTAAATCGCTACTTAAAGCCAAAAAAAAGACTAATGGAAGAAACAATACCGGAAGAATCACTTGTAGGCATAGAGGTGGCGGACATAAAAGACAATTGAGAGTAATTGATTTTAGAAGAGAAAAGGAAAGTATTCCAGCAAAAGTAGCCTCTATAGAGTATGATCCAAATAGATCTGCCCACATTGCTCTTTTGAATTATCTTGATGGAGAAAAAAGATATATTTTAGCACCTCAAGGGTTAAAAGTTGGCGATACAGTGGCAACCACTCAAGAGCCTCCTTTTAAAGTTGGCTTTTGCATGAGATTAAAGTTTATGCCATTAGGTTCAGTAGTTCATAATATTGAGCTCTATCCCGATAGAGGGGCGAAACTGGTTAGATCTGCGGGTCTTTCTGCTCAGCTAGTTGCTAGATCAGGTGGCTACGCGACAATAAGACTTCCTTCTGGTGAGTCTAGAATGATTCCTGAAAACTGCAAAGCAACGTTTGGAGCAGTATCTAATCCAGAGCATTTTCTTAGGGTAGAAGGTAAAGCAGGTAGAAATCGCTGGAAAGGCAAAAGGCCGACAGTGCGAGGTACAGCTATGAACCCTGTTGATCACCCACACGGAGGTGGTGAAGGTAAAAATAAAGGTAATGTTCCTCAAACACCTTGGGCGCAATATACTAAGGGTTATAGAACTAGATCTAAGAAAAAATCAGATAAAATGGTTGTCAAACCTCGAAAGAACAAAGTGAAAGTAGGTAAGTAATGGGAAGATCATTAAAAAAAGGTCCTTTTGTAGATCATCATCTACTCGACAAGATTTTAAAGCAAAATGAAGCTGGTACAAAAAAAACAATAAAAACTTGGTCAAGAAGATCAATGATTATACCTGAAATGATCGGCCATACTCTTGATGTGCATAACGGCAAGAAGTTTATTTCTGTTTTTGTATCTGAAAATATGATCGGGCACCGTTTAGGTGAGTTTGCCCCTACTAGAACTTTTAAAGGGCACCCAGTAAAGAAGTGAGGCTATAATGCAATATTCAAAAGCAAAAACTAAATATGTGAGAATCAGCCCGCGTAAAGCTAGATTAGCTGCTGGGTTAATTAGAGGTTTATCAGTAGCAGAGGCTAGTACTCAGCTAACTTACTCTAGACTAAAAGCTGGAAGGCTTCTCAAGAAAACACTAGACAGTGCTATTGCCAACGCAGAAACACTACTAGATGTTCAACGAGATCAACTTAATATACATGAAGTTCGAATTGATGAAGGTCCAACCTTAAAAAGAGCTAAGCCTAGAAATAGAGGTGGAAGGGCTCCTATCATGAAAAGAACAAGTCATTTTACAATTGTTTTATCGACAAATCAGGAAGGCAAATAATGGGTCAAAAAGTATCTCCAACTGGATTTCGCCTAGTGCGAAGAAAGAACTGGCGCTCTATTTGGTTTGCAAACAAACAAGAGTTTGGAAATCTCCTTATTGAAGATCGCAGAATTAGAAAATTTTTAATGAGTAAACCAACACTAAATGGTACTTCAAAAATTTCTGTAAAAAGGATGAGTGGTCAAATTGAAATAACTATTCATACTGCAAGACCTGGACCAGTTATTGGGAAAAAAGGTGCGGAAATTGAAATTTTGAAGTCTGAGCTTAAAAAGCTAGCTGGAAAAGACATTTGGGTTGAAGTAGAAGAAATTAAAAGACCTGATTTAGATGCTCAACTGGTTGCAGATAACATTGCAAGACAGATTGAACGAAGAGTTCCTTTTAGAAGAGTTCTAAAAAAAGCAATTCAAACATCTATTGATGCAGGAGCTGCTGGAATAAAAGTGGAGCTTTCAGGACGAGTAGGCGGTGCTGAAATTGCCAGAACAGAAAAATATAAAGAGGGCAGAATACCTTTGCATACCATTAGAGCTGATATTGATTATGCTACCTCGACAGCTCAAACAACTTACGGCTCTTTAGGGGTCAAAGTTTGGATAAATAAAGGTGAAGAATCAAGCTCTGTAAAGGTAGGAGGGTAATCGAATGTCAATGTTGCCATCTAGAACAAAGTTTAGAAAATGCCAAAAAGGATCATTAAAAGGATGCTCCAAAGCTGGTAATTTTATTGATTTTGGTGATTATGGGATGCAAGCCCTAGACAGAGGCTGGATCACTAATAAACAAATTGAAGCATGCCGTGTAACAATCAGTCGATACTTTAGTAGAAAAGGAAAAGTGTGGATTAGGATTTTTCCAGACAAGCCTGTATCTAAAAAGCCTGCTGAAGTTCGAATGGGTAAAGGTAAAGGTAGTGTTGAGCATTGGGTTGCCTGCGTTAGGCCAGGTAGAGTTCTCTTTGAAGTAGGAAACGTTTCAAGGGAAGATGCACAGAGAGCATTGCGTCTTGCGGCCGCAGAGCTACCTATTAAGACAAAATTTGTAGAAAGGGTAGAAAGGGTTCAGTAATTATGAAAGGAAGTGAATTGCGACAAAAATCAAAAGATGAAGTCAAAACAATTATTGATGAATTAGACGCTGAAATTTTTCAGCTTAGAAATGAGCTGAAAGTAACTAGAAAGTTGGAAAAACCTCATCTTTTAAAGGAAAAAAAGACAAATAGAGCTAGAGCTTTAACCGTACTAGCAGAACTAAATCGAGGTGAAAAATAATGGAGCGCAATAGAAGAAAAATTAAGCAAGGTGTAGTTGTCTCTGCTAAAATGGATAAAACTGTTGTAGTAAAGTCAATTAGACAGCTTCGTCACCCACTTTATGGAAAATTAATTAAAAAGTGGAAAAAATATTATGCACATGACGAAAACAACCAGGCTAAAGAAGGTCAAGTAGTTCAGATAATGGAAACTCGCCCTTTATCTAAGCTTAAAAGGTGGAGAGTAGTCGAAACGATGAACCAAGAGTGAGACGAAAGATATGTTGCAAGAAGAGTCAAAATTAGAAGTAGCTGATAATACTGGCGCTAAAAAAGTTAAGTGCTTTAGAGTTTTAGGCGGCTCTAAGAAAAGGTATGCGAAAGTTGGCGATATTATAGTTTGCTCTGTGAAAGAAGCAGACCCTAAAGCAGCTGTGAAAAAAGGTGATGTTGTCAAAGCAGTTATCGTAAGAACTAAAAATGAAATTAAAAGAAAAGATGGTTCTACGCTCCGTTTTTATGACAACAGCTGTGTTATTATCGATGATAAGAAAAACCCTCGTGGTACCAGGATTTTTGGGCCAATACCAAGAGAGATTCGAGATAAAGGCTATATTAAAATTACTTCATTAGCACCAGAAGTTATTTAAGAGGATTATTATGAATAATAAATGGATCAGAAAAGGCGATAAAGTTGTTGTCTTATCAGGCAATGACAAAGGTAAAGTTGGTGAAGTATTAGATAGGACTGATGATAGAGTTCTTGTTCAAGGTGTGAATCTTAGAAAAAAACACATGAAAGCTCGTCAGCAAGGTCAGTCATCTCAAATTATTGAAATGGAAAGACCTATTCACATTTCAAATGTGAAAATCTCATCATCTGATGGTGCACCATTAAAGTTAAAAGTAAAAATGTCCCAAAAGGGATCTAAAAAACTTGTATATATTGATGGAGAAAAGGAAAAAACTTTTCGTGATATCAAGAAACAAAAAGGTAAGTAATGTCTAGGCTTCAAAAGAAATTTAATGATGAAATTCTACCCAAGCTAAAAGAGAAGTATAAGGATAAAAATCCTATGCAGCTTCCAAAGCTGAAAAAAATAATTATTAGTATGGGAATTGCAGAAGCTGCAAAAGATAAAAATGCAATGCAAGATCACATAAATGAACTTACCCTTCTTTCTGCTCAAAAGCCAATTATTACAAGAGCTAAGAAGGCTATTTCTAACTTTAAACTGAGAGAAGATTCTCCTGTAGGGTTAATGGTTACTCTACGTGGTAAGAGAATGTTTGAGTTTATGGATAGATTCTGCAATATTGCATGTCCACGTATTAGAGATTTTAGAGGCTTTAGCGCTAAGTGTGATGGTAGAGGAAACTATAGTGTTGGTCTTAATGATCAACAAATATTTCCTGAAATAAACTTGGATAAGGTTAAAAGATCACAAGGAATGAATATCACTTTTGTGACAACTGCTGATAAAGATGAAGAATGTGTTGATCTATTAACGAACCTTGGATTTCCATTTAAGTAATTAGGAGATTATAAATATGTCATTTAATGACCCAGTAGCAGAATTGTTAACTAAAGTACGAAATGCATCTAGAGCTAAGCATAGATATGTAGATTTAGCTCTAACAAAGATGAATAAGAGCATTGTTGACATTCTTAAAGAGCAAGGATTTATTGAGAATTTTCTTGTTAATGAACAAAAGAGAAAAGTTAGAGTATTTTTAAAGTATAGACAAAGAAATTCACTTTTTTCAAATTTGAAACGTATTTCTTCTCCTGGCATGAGAAAGTATGTTGGATATAGTAAAATACCGAGAGTTAAAAATGGTCTCGGCATAGCAATTGTCTCAACTTCTAAAGGCGTTTTAGATGGGGAAAGTGCAAGGCACCAAAAAGTTGGTGGTGAATTACTTTGTGTAGTGGAGTGAGGTAAAGGAAATGTCTAGATTAGGGAAAAAACCCATACCGCTACCTAAAGGTGTGGAAGTTAAGTTAACTGCAGATGAAATTTTTGTAAAAGGTCCAAAAGGGCAACTTCAATTAAAATTAATGCAGGGTATTAAAGTTCAGCAAGAGGAAGATGAGCTAAAGTTAAGTAAGCAAGACTCGAACGATGCATACCACGGTTTATATAGATCTTTAATAAACAATCTTGTTGTTGGGGTTTCTCAAGGATTTGAAAAAAGACTTTCTTTAGTAGGAGTTGGTTTTAGAGCTGCTGTATCAGGTAGCAAACTGGATTTACAAATCGGCTTTTCGCACCCAACTTCAGTTGAAATACCATCTGACATACAAGTTAAAGTTGAAAAAGGTACAACTATTATATTAGTCGGACCGGATAAGCAAAAGCTAGGTCAGCTAGCTGCTCAGATTAGAGCTTTAAGACCTCCTGAACCTTACAAGGGTAAAGGGATTAGGTATGAAGGTGAGTACGTTAGAAAAAAAGCTGGCAAAGCTGCTAAATCTAAATAATAGGATTTTCATATGTTAAGTGAGTTAAGAAGAAGTAAACAAGTTCGTATTAAAAGAAAAATGCGAGTTCGTAAAAAAGTTAAAGGAGCAGGACAAAAGATAAGACTTTGTGTTACAAAATCGAATAAAAATATTTATGCTCAGTTAATAGATGATAAAAATAGTCGAACTCTATTTGGTATTGGTACACAATCTAAAAATTTAAAACTTAGTAAAAATAAAGAAAGCGCAAAGCAAATTGGGTTGAAGATTGCTGAATTTGCTAAGCAAAATAACATTGAAAGTGTTATTTTTGATAGAGGTAGTTTTAAATTTCATGGTGTTATAGCTGAACTTGCTAACTCGGCTAGAGAAGCCGGTATGCAATTTTAAATAGTGAGAAAGAAGGTATGAGTATAAAAGAACGTAAAACTATTGCTCAGTCTGATTTGAAAACTGATCTTGAAGAAAAAGTTTTACATATTAATAGATGTGCTAAAGTTGTTAAAGGTGGTAGAAAGTTTAGCTTTTCAGCCTTAATTCTAGTTGGTGATGGCGAAGGTCATGTTGGATATGGATTTGCTAAAGCTAATGAAGTTTCTGATGCAATCCGAAAGGGCTCGGAAGCTGCAAGAAAGAATATTGTTTCATTTGAAATGGATAAAACAACTATTCCGCACGAAGTTGAAGTTTCTTGGGATGGAGCTAGAGTATTGCTAAAGCCTGCACCGGAAGGTACTGGTGTAATTGCCGGATCAAAGGTTAGGGCAGTGCTGGAGCTCGCTGGAGTTAGAGACATTGTAGCTAAGAGTTTAGGTTCTAATAATCCTATAAACTTAGTAAGAGCAACTATAGAAGCTCTACTTACGCTTCAAAATAAAAAAGAAATATTAATGGCTAGAGGAATGGAATAATGACATCTCTACATAATTTAACAAGTGTTGCCCCTAGAAAACGAAAGAAAAGACTCGGAAGAGGTCCTTCTTCTGGAGTTGGTAAAACATCAGGAAGAGGGGAAAAAGGTGACGGTTCTAGATCTGGTTACAAAAGAAGATTTGGTCGAATTGGTGGAGCTATGCCATTGCATATGAAAATGCCAATTCGTGGTTTTTCGAGAAAGCGATTTGAAAAGCCTGTTGTTTGTTTGAATCTAGATCAAGTTCATACTCTTTTTTCAGATGGAGAGACAGTATCCATATCTTCCCTAATCGAGAAGAAGATTATTTCTAAAAATTCAAAAGCTACACTTAAGATATTGTCTAAAGGGGAAATTGATAAAAAAGTATCAATTGAAGCTAACAGTTTTTCAAAGCAAGCGTTAAAAAAGCTTGAAAAAAACTCTGTACCTTACAAAATCGTATAAGAGCAAAAAAAAATTTTTAGATGATCACTGCATTAAAAAGAATCTTTCAAGTTCCAGAACTTAGAGCTAAAATATTTTTTACTTTAGCAATGCTGGCAGTCTGCAGGATTGGCGCTTTTGTGCCAGTGCCTGGAATTAACTCTGAAGCTGCTGTTTCAATTTTTAAAAGTGCTACAGGTGGCGGCCAGAACTTATTTCAGTTAATGGATATATTTTCTGGTGGTGCTTTTGCGCATATGACGGTAGTAGCGTTAGGTGTTATGCCTTATATTTCAGCCTCAATTATTATGCAACTTCTGCTAGCTTTAGTTCCATCTCTTCAAAGAGATATCCGAGAGAGCAGTGACGGGGGACGAAGAAAGCTTTCTAAATGGACTAGAACAGCAACACTGATCTTAGCTTTGTTCCAGTCTTTAATATTTGCAAGGTACGCTTTGCAAATTGATGCAACCACTCCTGGGATCATAGTTGAAGGCCTAACTTCTATGACGATGTTGGGAGTTCCTATACTTTTTTATATTACATTTATGATCACCATGACAACAGGAACTTTGTTTCTTATGTGGATTGGGGAGCAAATTACTGAAAGAGGGATTGGAAATGGAGTCAGCCTTGTTATAACAGTTGGTATTTTGTCTTCATTGCCTGGGACTATTGGATCTATTGTTAAGCAGTTAAACTTAGAGTCACAAGAGGCAGGTCAGTTAACTTTTGTTTCTCTTGCAGTATTGGCTGTAATATTTGTAGGAATAATTATTGGAACTATTTTAATTATTCAAGGTCAGAGAAAGATACCGCTTCAGTATGCAAGAAGAATTGTTGGAAGGCACGAATCCCAAGGTGGTAGTGCCCATATACCTTTAAAAATTAATTATGCAGGCGTTATACCTGTTATTTTTGCCTCATCGATGCTAATGTTTCCGGCGACAATTGGACAATTTCTAGGTAAAAATTCTTGGATTGGAACCTTTGCCAATTGGTTGTCTCCAGGTAGTTGGGTGTATACTATTGTTTACGTGATGTTAATTATATTTTTTACTTACTTTTGGACAGCCACACAATTCAAACCTGATCAAATAGCTTCCGATATGAAAAAGAATGGAGCTTTTATTCCAGGAATTAGACAAGGAAAGCCAACGCAAGACTTTTTAGAGTTTACAATGAATCGTATAACTTTAGCGGGAGCAATATTTTTAGCTTTGATTGCAATTTTGCCTACAATTATTGGGCGGCTGCTTAGTATAGATGCAAGGATAAGCCATTTTTTTGGCGGTACTTCCCTATTAATCTTAGTAGGAGTATTATTAGATACCTCAAAACAAATTGAGTCTCATTTACTTATGAAAAGATATGACGGATTTATTAAAAGAGGAAGGCTCAAAGGACGTTAGTCATTGAGATTTAACCTCGTCTGTGGTATCTTTTTTACCAGTTTAAAAAAGGAATTATAAATTATGCCAAGAGTAATTGGAATAGATATACCTGATAAAAAAAGGTTAGTAATTAGTTTAACCTACGTTTATGGCATTGGAAAAAAGACTGCTTATGAAGTTATTTCTAAGCTAGCTCTTAATCCTGATATGAAAGCAAAAGATCTGTCACAAGAAGAAATTGCTAAAATAAATGCTTTACTTCAATCTGAGTATACAGTTGAAGGTGATTTACGAAGACAAGTTCAAAATAACATTAAAAGATTAATTAGCATTAATTCTTACCGAGGTTTAAGACACCGTTTAGGCTTGCCTGTACGAGGACAACGTACACAATCAAATGCAAGAACTAGAAAAGGTAAAAAGAAAACTATAGCTAATAAGAAAATTTAAGGAGTCTAGCTTTGGCTAAGCAGGAAAAGAAGCAAACAGTAAGAAAACCTAAGAAAAAATCGCAAAGGACAATTCCTTCAGGTATTGCACATGTAAAAGCTACATTTAACAATACGATAGTGACTATAACAGACCAAGCAGGGAATGTAATTTCGTGGGCGTCTGCAGGGAAGTGTAATTTTTCTGGTTCAAGAAAATCTTCCGCATTTGCAGCAAGTGTTGCAGCTCAAGAAGCTGCTAAAGAAGCTATTGCATGTGGAATGAATGAATGCGAAGTTAACTTAAAAGGACCGGGTTCAGGAAGAGAATCTGCTGTAAGAGGTCTCCAAGGAGCTGGGCTTTCTATTACTTTAATTAGAGATAAAACGCCTGTTCCTCATAATGGGTGTCGAGCGAGAAAAAGAAGACGAGTATAGCGGGAATTTTTTCAATTTAGAGGAGTATTAAGATGACTGTAATGTATGGCAAGTTTGAAATGCCAGAAAAGATTAAAATAGAAGATGCCGATGAAGGCAGAAACTTCGCAAAGTTCATAGTAGAGCCCTTTGAAAGAGGATTTGGACATACAATTGGTAATAGTCTAAGAAGAATCATGTTGAGTTCTTTGGAAGCACCTTCTTTAGTTTCAATCCGGATCGAGGGGGTTCCTCATGAGTATACAGCTATTGATGGAATAACCGAAGATATGACTCACATTGTATTGAACTTAAAAGGTTCGCTTTTAAGAAAGCTTCCTTTAAGTGAAGACTCAGGTTCAACTGAAATGAAACTTCTTACAAAAATCCTGGAAGTTACACATGAAGATCTAGAGAAAGGAAATGGCCAATATAATGTTACTTTTAAGGATTTAATGGGAACTACTGATTTCGAAATTGTTAATCCCGATCATCATATTTTTACTGTTACAAAGCCTATGACTAAAAGAATAGATATTAGAGTAGGCATATCAAGAGGTTATATTCCTTCTGAAAGACATGATTTCGAACGAATGGTAGATGAGATAGTTATTGACTCATCATTTTCTCCTGTAAAATTAGTAAACTATTATGTAGAAAATACTAGAGTGGGTCAGGACACTGATTTGGATAAGCTTATCTTTGAAGTTAAAACTGATGGAAGAATCACTCCTCAAGAAGCTTTAGCTTTTGCAGCTCAAGTTGCATCTGAGCATTTAAACGTTTTTCAGCTTTTAAGTAAGCCAAGCATCACTTTTGATAAAGGAGAAGTCGAAATCAATAAAGATAGAGACGAAATTTTATCAAAATTAGCATTGAGAATTAATGAAATTGAGCTATCAGTTAGATCAACAAATTGTTTGGTAAGTGCTAATATCGATACTATTGGTGAACTAGTTGTAATGCCTGAATCTGACATGCTTCGATTTAGAAATTTTGGTAAGAAGTCTCTTACTGAAATTAAGCAAAAGTTAGAAGAAATGGGATTAAGCTTAGGTATGGACTTAAGCAAGTATGGTATCACAAAAGATAACATTAAAGAAGTTATTCAAAAGTATAAAGAAGAAGAAAAGTTAGGAAGCGAATCATGAGACATGCCAAGCGTAAATATAAATTAGGTAGAACTGGCTCTCATAAAAGAGCTATGATTGCAAATATGCTAAAGGATCTCATTGATCATGAGAGGATCGAAACAAGCTTAATTAAGGCTAAAGAGCTAAAAAGACATGCTGATAAGATGATTACTTTAGCAAAAAAAGATACACTTGCTAGCAGAAGAATGGCTATTAGCAAACTAAGACTTCAATATAACCACCTTACACCAAAAGAGGCTAGAAAAGCTAAAGATGGTGATACATCTGCTTATAATACAGATAGAAAAGTACTAAACAAACTATTTGCATTAAAGCAAAGGTATGAGACAAGAGAAGGCGGTTACACAAGGATTATTCGCAAGAGCTTTCAAGTTGGTGATTCATCACCTACTTGTATTTTAGAATATATTTAGTAAGTGTACTATCCCTTGCTGAATTCATTCTTTACTTTCCAATGTCGCTTAAGTATTATCTAACTTTGTTAAAATTAAAGTTTAGTGGAGAATACCCATGCCGATTAGAATAGCTATTAATGGTTTTGGAAGGATTGGAAGGTTAGTCTATAGAATAGCACATGCAAGGGATAACATTGAAATTGTTGCAGTCAATGATTTAGTCCCTCCTGATAACTTAGCATATCTTTTAAAATACGACACAGTTCATGGTAAATTTGAAGGTGACGTCAAAGCAAATGAGACGTCATTTACAGTAGATAATAAGAAAACTGAGCTGACAGCTGAAAAAGATCCAGCAAGGTTACCATGGAAGTCTCTAGGCGTTGATTATGTAATTGAGTCTACGGGTAGATTTACCCATATTGATGAAGCCTCAAAACACATTCAATCTGGAGCTCGCAGAGTCATTGTATCTGCGCCGGGAAAGGGGGATATGCCAACCTTTGTAATGGGCGTTAATCATAAGAAATATAATCCACATAAAGATACAGTTTTATGTAATGCTTCTTGTACAACAAACTGTTTAGCCCCTTTAACAAAAGTTTTGCTAGACAATTTTGGTATTGAAGAAGGACTTATGTCAACTATTCATGCTGTGACTGCAACACAGCCTACAGTTGATGGACCTTCTCATAAAGATTTAAGAGGTGGCAGAGCTGCCCCTTATAATATTATTCCGGCGTCCACAGGAGCTGCCAAGGCTGTAGCTAAATGTATTCCCGAAGTAGAAGGAAAGCTAACAGGTATGGCTTTTAGAGTTCCTGTAATGGATGTTTCCGCAGTAGATTTAACAGTCAAACTCTCTAAATCAACGTCGTATGAAAAAATATGTGAAGCAATAAAAAAGGAATCTGAAGGGAGTATGAAAGGAATACTTGGATATACAGAAGAACCTGTTGTTTCATCAGATTTTATTGGCGATACTCGCTCTTCCATTTTTGATAAGCATGCAGGTATTGCTTTGAATGATCAATTTTTTAAGCTTGTCGCATGGTATGATAATGAAATGGGTTATTCGCAAAGATGTGTTGATTTAGTTGAATATATGGCATCAAATGAAAATTAAAAAGGTAGGTGCTCTTTGAATTTTACACGTGAACCAATTATTGAAACAGTAATCACACCAAGAGAAGGTTGTAAATTAGTGATACGGTCATCTAAAGGCGGTGGCGAAGATTATTTTGTTGATGCAGTAGAAGTAATTTCTTTTGGTAATGCATTATTTTTTCGTTCCTTAGAAAGACCAAAATCTTTTCTTCTACCAGTGAGTGATTATGAAGTTTTAGAGCTTAAAGAAACACGTATGGTTCTTAAAAATGTAAGCTCTGAAAAGTCTATTAAAATTAACGGATCTAAAAAAGAAGAAGCTTCTGAGGAACAGTCAGAAAAGTCTTCTGACAGAAAAAAACGCAGATCTAGAAGAAGAAAGATGACTTCTGAAAGAAAGCAAGTTAAGGAAGAAAAGCATGAGCCAGAAGCTATTGAAGAAAAGCAAGAAAAAGAATCTGAGCCAACATCTTCCGAAGGCACAAAAAATCAAACCTCTCAACCGTCAATGTTTACAAGGCTTTTTCCGCCCCCACCAACACTGATTAAAGAGAAGTTAGGTAGAGCCAAACAAGAGCCTACACAAGAGGATGTTTTAGCTAGAGATGTAGAAGAACCGGTTGTTCCTAAAGATGATGTTTCTACTTCAGTAGAAGAGGTCATTAAAACTTCTACATTTGAAGAGGTGAATGTATCAGAGGAAAAACCAAATGAAGAACCATCTTAATTTGATTTGACTCTTAATTAGAAAAGGATTAACTTAATACATCTTTTTCTGCTCGGGTGGTGGAATTGGTAGACACTAGGGACTTAAAATCCCTTGCTCATTTTGGGCGTGAAGGTTCGAGTCCTTTCCCGAGCACTTTAAATTTCATTCTTTTAAGTTATTTTACTAGTCAATAATAGAAAAAAAGCAGCACTCTTTACTAAAGGGTGTAGACAATTTTTTCTTAATGATTTTAATCATACTAAGATGGATCGAAGTCCTATCTTTTCAGCGCACTCTCTTTGAATTTTGAACCAATCTATAATTAGTCCCTGGAGTTCTTCCTTAAATTTTAGAACATTTTCAGGCTGGTACAAGCTTTTGCATGATAATTTGATGTTAGTGGTTTTCAGATGTCCTGGAACAAAGAGGCTATGAGCAACTAAAGAACTTTTTGCTGCTGTGTTTTCCATGTCGGTAGACTTAACAGTAAGTTTGCCTAGTACTACAATGTCTTTAACTCGAAAAGTTTCTCCATTTGGGATTTGTAATGTGACGTGTACATTTGACCCAACAAAAAAATCTTTATCAGGGCCTATTTCACTAGGAATCTCGTCATCTTTTATGGAGTGAAATTTCATGCACTGACTAATGCCTGCTGAAGCCAATAATATAGACATATAAAACTCCTCTTAATAATTAAATGCCTTTCAGTTTTACAAATACAATCTAATTAAAATCAATTGGCTTTAAAGAGATTTATTAAGTGAAACCTCCTTGCGCAACTATTAAGCCCTTCTGTATTTTTCGAGGCAAAAAATTTCTTGAAAAATTAAGTTAAGTTATGAAAAAGTCCTGCATTCAAAAAATACCTTAAATATAGGAGAGAACTATGACGTCAGCTTCAAATAATTTGCATTTCCCCAATGCGAAAGCAATGACAGAATTTTTATCGAATCATCCCTCACTAGCATCTGATTATTATAAAGAAAAAGGGATTACAGATACTGTTGCAAAACTAGCTGCTGATCGTTTTTCTGATAGCGATAAGGTTGAGTTTGGCGTTAAAATAGGTGCTCAACTAATTGCTTATGATTTACAAAGTGGTGAAGATGAAATTACAGGTGAAAAGATTAAAAAAATTGAAGGAATGCCTACAACATTTTGGATAACGTTCTCTCTAGGTTTAGAAAAAGCCCTTATTGATTGTGCAAAGAGCGCTATTGTTGATGCTGAAGAAGCCCCATCTTCTGCAGTATCACCATCAAATAAGATATCTCCAGAACGAGAACTTGCTCTGCCTCAGCAGGTAACTTCTGCGCCCGTCGAAGGAAGGAAAGGGACTAAAGGGGGGTGTTTCATTCAGTAAAAGTAACTATCAGAGACTTTGTAATTGTGGTAATTACACTAGCTTATAGAAAATAAGCTAGTGTAAATCCAGTCATTCGAAAAAGTTGCTTAAATACAAGAGTTAAGCATCTAGAATGCCTTTTCTGATTTTAGTTTAAATATAGCAACCACCCATCTGCCTTAACCATGCACGAGCAGAACCAGCAGATCCTGATTTTTTCATAACATTTTCAATGAATGTTATCACTGGTTGAATCTTGGGATTCTCAAACGTTTGGTAAATTTCAAAAGTGTCTTCTTGAACGGATATTTCGCCTATTGGAACGCTATTTTCGTATATACTCAAGCTGTATATACGAAAACCATTTGATTCATCAAAATCCTCAACTGCCTGCTCACTATCAGAACATTCAACAAATGAGATCACTTGAACAGCTCCTATTTTGTAGGCATTCAATAAAGTTTTGATTTCTTCGGCATTATATTCAAACAAATAAGACTCTGGAGGAGCAATACTAATATCTTTAAGTTTTTCACCTACAAAGTCTCTCCAAGAATCTTCAGAAGGAGCTAGTACGACAGATGGTCCAATATGCCAAAAACCGTCATGATTATTGAAAGTACTTGAAACATCCTCAAATCGAATATAATGCCTAAAAAAATTATCAAAAGATTGTCCTTTTGAGGGGTATTTAACAGGAATTCCAATGGATCGTTCCATCCAATACAAACCTTCATAGTAAAGCTTGGATCCAGTCTGACATCCATTTTTTAAGGCTTTACCAAAGCAGTAATCTATTTTTTGGTCTCCTTTGCCAACAAATGGAAGTAACTCCACAGCAAAACCATAACTATTGGAATTCCACTTCCATTGAGAATGCTTTAGCTCTAAAATAGCTGGAAGACAACCCATTTCTGATGCTCGAGTAAAGGTTTCAGTGCTTCTAGCTTCACGAGCTTGCCAATCGTATGGCATTTCCATAGCTTCTCCATATACTGAATTGAAAAGGAGAAATTCTTTAGGGTAATAAGAAAATTCTTCTAGGTCTCTATAATCTATAGAAGAAAAATCTTTCTCATTATCTTTTCCCCATTGTATTCCAAAAAATGCTTGAGAAAGCTCGATCTGAGAAATAACATCATCTTCTTCTACGGCTTTTCTAAATAGATGCAGGCAAGCTTCTTTACTTCCTTGGAGCAATAGCGGATTTCCTTAATATCGCCTCTAGCATCTCTTATATTTTTAAGACTGACATCTTTTTCAGGTACTTGTGCTTTATGACTGATTGTAGAAACTGACAGACTAACGGGACTACTCATAAGTAACTCCTAAATTTTTAATTTTAGCGCGGGGAGAGTATCCAGATGGAAAAATACAGTCAAGAAATGGCTTGTTTGTTTTAACTGAGTACTGAAGATGACGTTCACACTTTTTGTGAAAAGGCAATTATAAGCTTACATTGGTGAGCTTATATTTATGATATCACTAACGTTCTATCCCCTTCAAGATAGATAGAAGCTTTGAGGTGAGTAATAACCTGATTATTTTGATAAATTCGGTAAATGCTTACACGCGCAAATCTTTTTCATACTCTGAGGAAATGCCTAGTCAATATCCGTATGTTAAAGACAATAGTTTTTACAATGACATCCTACGTATAGCAAAGGCTCCTTTACTGCAAAATTCATGGCTTGACTCTTATGTAGAAGAGGGGAATCCATCGCAACAAAATACTGTCATAGAAACCTTTAATCATCTTTCTCTCGCAACTAGAGACTTGATTAAACGAGAAATTTGGAAAAACTGTGGATCACCGGATAATGCAGAAGCAGAGTCTTTTGGAGAACAGTTTTTACAGGCAAACCCTGTGCATAAAAATGTTAGATTAGCCTTTAGAACAGTATTTGAGGAACTAGTGCGTGAAGTCCGGGATTATCCAGTGGTGAGCTGGGCTAAAGTAACTCTTTATGCTCAAAACATTTTTCAAGTATTAGGATCATGGTTTCGCAATCTACAAGGCTATCCTGCAATTGCTGCTACATAAGTATTTTTAGCACCTATAAATTTTTGTGTAGGTAAAATTGACTGTTGCGTTAAATAAAATTATTTATTAGATTTTCGGCTCATTTTTTATGAGGTAATTTATGTCAGCAATTTCACAGAGTAATCTTCCTTTAGTTAATCCTAGATATAAACCCCTTTTGAATTTAGCTATCGGAGCTACTGGAGCTGCAGTTGCGGCTGCTTTATCTCCCTGGGAATCTGTAAAGATCATTGGTATGACAGTTCTTACTGGAGTTGGCTATGGAATAGCCAATGATATGGTTGCTTGTAGAGATTGCCCTGAGTACTTTACTATTGGACATATGCATGGTGGAGCTCGTGTTTTAAATACCACTAATCCTAATTTAAATGCCTTAGCCTGGGGAACCATCGCAACTTGGCATGTATGTGCTATTGCGGGATCAGTTTTTGGCTTTATGGCAAGAGCTTCTATTCCAGGCTTATCTCAAAAAGTTCAGGCAACTCAGCTAGCTCCATACATGGCGGCAGGTGCCGTCACAGCGATATGTATATCTCATGTAAAAAGTCGCTTAGCCCAAAAAGAAATGGAACAAAGACCATACCATAAATATTTTGCTGTCCCACTTAATTTGCAATCAGGATGGGAAGCTTGCAATATTCGAAATTTGACGGGCTATGTGTCTTTAGCAATTGGGGGAGTTGCTCTTTCTGTAGGGATTGTTGCAGCTAGAGCAGGCTTATTTAGTCTCTAATACAAATTATAAAGTTGTTGGAATAAAAGCACTTTGAGCAACTGTGGTAAGTTTCTTAAAAAAGATCAATTTTCTTTATTTGGCTTAAATTGCTTTTTAATCTCATCTAGATGATCCGAATGTGTTGCTATGACAACTTCATCCTTTTCTTTAATTTCTGTATCAGGGTCTGTGAAAATAAAACTGTCTTTTCTATGTAGCCAGACAATGCGAGCATTTTCTGGCAATTTGAAATCTTTAACTTTCATGGCATGATCTTTTGAAGCAGTAAATGAAGATAGGTTTATTTCATTTTTAAGGACATTTCGTAGCTCAAAAATGTCCCTTCCTCGAATGAGTTCTTGAAAGTAGTTGCTAATCGTTTTAGCTGGGATAACTGTTCCTTTTAATCCTAGCTCAAAACAAATGCTTTCTAGTTCTTTGTCTTCAATAACAGTTATGATGGTTTTAAACTTAAGAGAGTTAGCTAAAAGACTTGCAATGATATTGCTATGATCATCGTTAGTAATACAAATGAGAAAGTCTGTTTTAACAGGGTCTACTTCTTTTAATATATCTAATTTGGTGCCATTGCCATGAATGAATCCGCAATCTAGTTTTTCACTTAATTCATCAATTTTTTCTTTGTTTGTTTCAATGATGATTACTTCATGTCCATTTTCAATGAAGTTTTCAGCAGCAATTTTAGTAACACTGCTAATCCCTATAAAAGCAATTCTCAAGTATGTCGTCTCCTTCCTATTAGTGTTCTAGGAATAAAAAGGGTTAAAAAAGTAACAAATTCAAGACGTCCTAAAAACATATCTATACAAAGAATAGATTTTAAATGCATGGGTAAATCAGAAGAAGTAATTCCTGTGGATAAACCTACCGTGCCAGTTGCTGAGACTACTTCAAAAAGAGAGTTTAAAGGATCGTATCCTGAAAATAAGAAAAATGCCCATGAAATAAATATCGTTAAAACAAGTAAAATAAAAATAAAAAAACAGGTTTCTCTCTCTTCAACAGATAATCTATTACTTCCAAGCTTTGGAAATGTAACAGTGTGTTTTGTCAAAGATGTTTTTATAAAAAATAGCTGAAGACTTCTAAACAAGATAAGTAGCCGTAAGATTTTAAAGCCACCTGAGGTAGATTGAACGCTGCCGCCGATGACCATAGAAGCGACCATAACCAGTTTAGCGACCGGTTCTAATTCAATCATAGAAACAGTAGAAAAGCCAGTTGTTGTTTGAGCTGAAATAGCATTCAAAAAAGATGCCTTTATGTCATGAGAAGGCATAAAAAAGTAAAGAAGAGCTATAAGAATCGAACTACAGATAAGTAATCCTAGTAATTGCATATTTCCAAAGAAATTTTGAATATTCTTTCTTTCTGTAAACCAGTACAAAGGAAGAGATATAGCACTTAAAAAAGAAAAACAGGTAACAGCCGTTTGAAAAGGAAAAGAAAATCCAGCAAGGCTATTTTTTGAAGAAGAAAAACCTCCTGTTGAAACAGTTGAAAGCATATGAACTAATGCATCAAAAAATGTAGGACTAAAAACCCATAAGACAAGCAAGCATACAATTGAAATAATCCCATAAATAATTAGCATTTTCCTTGCAAACAACCGCATAGAAGAAGCTAAGTTTTCTTTATTAGTAATTGCTTTACCAAGGCTTTTGGATACCATACTAGGTTGAAGAGCCAGTCCTAGACTTAAAATAACAATTCCAAGCCCTCCATACCATTGAAGAAATGAGCGTGCAAAAATGAAAGTTTTCATTTTTCCCTCGATGGAAGTCACAGAAAGCCCAGTGGTAGTAAGTCCAGAGGTAGCTTCAAACCAGGCATCTATTATATTCAATCCAGCTCCTGTCATAGGTATTATCATGACAAAAGAAGAAAGAAGAAAAATTGACGTAATGATGGAAAAAACTTCATTGTCTTGTAGTTTTTCAGGAGTTGGTAGTTTAAAGGTGAGTAAACCTATTGTTACAAAAATCAAAACAACAATTGCATAACGAATGGTCATTTCATATTCATGCCAAAATAAAGAGCAAATCAAGGGGACTAAAGAAAGTACAGCAGAGATAAAACAAAGCTGTCCTACGTGCTTTGCTATAACCCATAAGCGTATAGCGTAGCTTAAATTTGTAGGATCTTTAGCTAAAACCGTTGCTTTCAAGAAAAAGACCTCTCTTTGTTTTCTATTTAGCAAGAGATATTTTATTTAGGCAAATTAAGAAAGAATTTTTCTTAAAAAAAGAAGCCTTAAAACAGGGAGAAGCATTGCAATTTAAAATTTTTACTACTAATATGCTGCCGATTTTTAAAAGGAGAGCTTATATGTCTAATCCTGTAGAAAAGCGAGCTGTAGATCCTTATTCAAATGCTTATCTAAACCCTGTAGGAAGAAAGTCAAAAAAAAAACCAAGCACTATTGCTAAAATTAAAGGAGTAATAACAAAGGCCTTTAAGACTGATCCTAATGAAGTCTTGGATAAACCAAAGGAGGCAAAGGAGCCAAAATATCAAAAACTTTAATAGTAGAGTAACTGCACTCTATAAATTGTAAAGAGCTTTCTAGTTCTTTATTACATTAAAAATAGCAGTTCGCGATACTTAGCAAATGGCCAAATAGAGTCATCCACTACTTGCTCTAATTGGTCTACTTCAGATCTAAAATTTTCAATTAGCTTTAGGGTAGAAGTTAAATTTTCGGAAGTTATCGATGTAATCTTTTGCAGTTCATTATTAAGTTTTAGTGATCTTTCAATGAGTTCAGAAAGTTTTTTTAAGTGATGCTTTTGCTCAATGAAAATAACCTCTTTTAAAAGTTGATGAGATGCAATGATGCTATCTGCCATTTCTTTTTGGTACTTAATAGCTGAAGGTAAAATTTGAGATGTAAACATCTCTATCATGAGGTTTTTTTCAATATTCAATGTATGAAGGTATTTTTCTTTTTGTATTTCACAAAAAGATTCCAATTCTTTTTTTGTTAAAACTCCTTGAAAAGCTTCAATGGTGTTGGGATCTTTAAATGCTTCAAAAGAAAAATAAGAGTTGGGGGTATTTGGCAGGTTTCTATTCTTTGCCTCATTTAGCCAACTTTCACTATAATTATCTCCTGTAAATCTAATGTTTTTAGATTTTTTTATGTATTTTCTAAGGACAGGAAAAATTTTACTCTTTATGTTCTTTTCCTCAGATCTTTCAATCTCGTCTAAAATTTTATTGAGGCTATGTGCCACAATTACATTTAATGTTGCGATAGTAAAAGAAGGGTTGGAGGAAGATCCAACAGACCTAAATTCAAACTTATTTCCAGTAAATGCAAAAGAAGCAGTTCTATTTCTATCTGTATTATCTTTTGGTAGGTTAGCTAAAGCTGGAATTAACGAATTGAAGACTTCTTTAGCTGAAGGGCTTTTATAATCCTTATTTTGCTCGATATTGTCTAATAGCGATTCAAGTTCATCTCCTAAAAAAACTGAAATGATGGCAGGCGGAGCTTCCTGAGCTCCCAATCGAAAGTCATTGCCTCGAGACCCTATGGTAGCCCTAAGTAATCCAGCATGGTTATAAAGTGCGTCTAAAATAGCAGTTAAAAGAATTAAAAAATGAAACTGGTTTTCGGGAGTTTGTGTGGGGTCAAGTAAGTTAATGCCTGTATCCGTTGTTAAAGACCAGTTGCTATGCTTTCCTGAACCATTTAAATCTTTAAATGGTTTTTCATGAAAAAGACATACTAGGTCGTTTTGGAGAGCTATTTTTTTCATCAACTCCATTAACTGAAGGTTATGGTCAATGCTAAGAGAGGCTTTTTCATAAATGCAGGCAATTTCATGTTGAGAAGGGGCCACTTCATTGTGTCTTGTTTTGATAGGGATGCCTAATTTTATGGCCTCGCTTTCGAATTCTTGCATAAAAGACATAATGTGATCTTTTACAGCGCCAAAGTAATGGTCTTGCAACTCTTGCCCTTTTGCAGGAAAGTTTCCAAAGACGGTCTTTCCTAAAATAACCATGTCAGCTCTAGTATCATGGAGCTGTTTATCTACTAAGAAATACTCTTGCTCTAAGCCCAAGCTAGAGAAAACGCTAAAAGCTTGGATTTCAGTTAATTTAAATAGCCTCTTACATGCATCATTGATTAATTTATCCGATCTGAGTAGAGGAATTTTATAATCTAATACATCTCCTTTCCAAGAGAAAAAAACGGTGGGAATACATAAAGTAGAGGAATTTTCCGTTTCCCAAATGAATGGGGCAGATGTAGGGTCCCATCCTGTGTATCCTCTTGCCTCATATGTGCTTCGAAGGCCTCCTGAGGGGAAAGAAGAAGCATCAGGCTCTCCTTGTATTAATTGAGCTCCAGAAAATTTTTCTATAAATTCTCCCATTTTAGAGACTTCCAAAAAAGAATCATGTTTTTCCGCAGAAAGGCCGGTTAACGGCTGAAACCAATGAGTATAGTGGGTAGCGCCATGTTCTTGAGCCCAAGTTTTTAAGGCACTGGCAATCTCATCAGCATATTCTATTTTAATTTTTTCAAATCCGTGGACAGCTTTAAATATATTATCATAAACCGACGGTGGTAGCCTTCTTTTCATTTCTAATAAATTAAATGAGTATTTCCCGAACTCTTTAGATAACTTATTTTCCAAACTATTTTGTAAAGATAGATAAGGGTTTATTGGCCTGCTATTTTTTAAGGGTGACTTTGTAGAAAAAAGATCTTTTATTTTCATAGACTCCACCTGGGATTTTAACTGTCCTTTAGTACAATTGCTTTTACATTATTCAAAAAATAATGGTTAAGTTACATTTATTTTTTGCGAAAACTTCGAGAAAATCAATGTTTAAGTTATTTCTTTTTTTATTTTTCATAACAAGCTCTCTTTATCCAGAAGTTCAAAATTCTATTATTCCAGCTATGGAATCTTTTGAACCTAAAGAAATTTCGCATAAATACAATAGAGTTCAATGGAGAAAAATACAAAAAGCAAACTTATTAAAAGAAGAAAAAGTCAGGATAATTTCTTACAACATGCTTTTTAATTTAGAGCATAAAGAAACAAAATTACCGGAAAAGTTTCATTGGAAAAACAGGCTCCCTAGAATTGTTGAATATATTGAGTTTGCTAAACCTGATATTATAGGATCACAAGAGCTGTATTATTTACAGGCTACAGATCTTATGAAGTTTTTGTCTAAAGACTATAGCTATTATGGTATAGGAAGAGAAGATGGAAAAACAAAAGGAGAAATTGAAGCAATTTTTTATAATAAGCATAGGTTTACTTTATTAGAGGCGAAAACTATTTCTATTACAAATTGTAGTGATAAACAAAATGTTATTACCTTCTGCAAGTTTGAAGATCTTAAAACGGGTAAAAAGTTTATTATGCTTAACGTACATTTAAACTTTAATGAGCCCAGAGTAAAACTATTAGAAGCTAAGTTTATTCAAAAAACTATTCAGAATATTAAGGAAAATATCCCTATTATTTTAACAGGGGATTTCAATGTTTTTCCAGCTAGGTTGGATTTCAGCCTTCCTTTTTATGATGGTGACTATATTGTTCAGGTTCTAACTTCTGGTAAGATGTATGATAGTAAAGACCGTGCTATTGTTGGTCATTTAGGGCCTATTACATCTACAAACTTTAATTCAGAAACGAGGGAAAACTTTACTGGATCTGGGACTCCAGGTGTAAGATTAGACCGCATTTTTGTAACCTCAAATGTTTACGTGTGGATGCATGGTATAGATCCTGCAAAAGTCAATGGAAACTATGGATCTGATCATTTACCTGTAGTAGCTGATGTGATCATTAAGTAAATATACTAAATACCTTTTAAGTTATTCTTAATAAAAAAAGCAAAACAATATTTTTTTCTAACTGTCAGATAAAGTTCATTAAATATTTGCGGTAAAAGAAATATTTATTTTTAATGATCCGACTTTTTTATTTTGAAGGTGTTTTATGTCGTTGCAAGCTAGCATTACTTCATTTTTGAGAAATCAAAAATCGGCTAATTATATACTTAGATATGCTAATCCGTTTTACACTAGAAGCTCTTTAGCTTCTCCATTGGTGCAAAAAAGGTCATTTCACCAAACGCCTTTGCATAGAGATATTCATGCAATATTGATTGGAGGGGGCATTCAAGGACAAACTATTTCAAGGATTTGGAGAAAGCATATCCCTGAACTTGCTGAATACAATGATCTAGCCACAATCCACGGTCATTTGAGAAAACAGCACAATGTTGATGAAGAAAATATTTCTATTTTATATGGGAGTGGGGAAAAGGATCCTTTAGTCTTAACTCATCCAGGGGTATTACTAAGGGCGTATAATAAACTTAAGGGCAAAGAAAACGAAAAACGTATGCCCGAGCTACCTAGTTTTAAGGGAGTTTCTTCCTTAGATAATTTTAAAAGAATTTGCCATTTTCATGCGAAAAAAATGAAAAAAGGGGATAGCTTATGGATTATTCTAAGTGGTCATGGGGGAAGGTTTAGAGGTTCTTTATTATGGAATAAATATCTAACAGTTAACTTATTGAGACCTGAAGATTTAAAAGAAGCAATAGAAAAGTTCGATCCAGGTATTAGGTTTTCTATGTTTATTTCGAGCTGTTATTCAGGACAATTTTTATCATTAACTCAAAGAAATGTATCTATTACTTCTTCGAGTGATTCTAATTCAGAGAGTTACTATTCTTCAGTAGGCTCAAAGGATTTCCAAAATATTTTCTCCAGTAAGAAGCCTTTTTTAACTACTCATGCAATTGAGTCATCAGAAATGAGAAATTTTTATGCTTCAGATAGTTTGACTTACTATATAGAAAGTGCACTTGAAAAAAGAGTAGGTGAAAGGATTGTCCAAAAAATCTCAGAAAAAGTAGCCACAAAACTTTTTGCGCCATACTCCAGATATCTTACTGAAATAGGAGTTACCTTATTTGTTGTATTTGATCCCACAAAAATAACTTTGTATCTTTATCAATTTAAAGCGGTAGCAGCTGTAGGCAAAGTAGCAATTCCAATAATAAAAATAGGCATATGCACTTGCTTTAGTAAAAGTTACGAAAAAGCTGAATCCCGATTTAAAAAGACAAATTTTTATCTCTTGTGGTTCACGAGAAAAGATCGAAAGTTAATCGATAAAGTTAATTTTCACTTATATGTTAAGGGACCTTCTTCAACGAGAGTTCTTTCGGCCGAGCAACAAAATCAAGTAGAGCAAATACTTGAGAATTTAAGAAGAATTAAAGAAAGTCGAAAAAAAACAGACCCTTTTACCAGCTACTATTACTTGTACGATAAAGCAAAGCTTTTTCTCTCTCTTGCCACTTATGAAGAAATAGTAGAGTTTTTAGCTATTAGTAAAGATCTTTTTAATATAGATGATAAAAAAATCTTAACTAATTTGACGGAGAAAAATAAGACTAATTATGTAAACAAACAAAACTATTAGAGAATCTATTCCCATTCCAAAAATGGTTTTATTTCGTCTTTCTAAAATACCCCAAAGGTACACACAAGTTACAATGATGCCCACTCCTGCTAAAAACAAAGAAGAATGGTCTAATTGACTAATAATAGAGCCTTGTCTGTAAGAGATATCTGCAATAAAGAAAACTGCAACCATCAGTGCGTTGGACCCAAAAATATTAGCAAAGGCTAAAGTATAAGAACCTACTCGGATGGCTCCAAACGTAGTCGTAAGTTCAGGTAAAGAGGTGGCAAGAGCTACAAATGTGGCGCCTATAAAACTTCCACTAAGGGGCGTTTGTTTTGTAAGCAAGTCAGCAGAATAAGCTACATCCCAACCGGCAATCAGGACTATTACTGATGCGATTAGAAAATAGCTCCCAAGTTTAATATTTGAATATTTAGCAACTTTTTTTTGTGAGGGGAGTTTCTTTTTAGATGTGGCTTTAGGAAGATCTACTGGAACCCATTTTTTTTTGCTCTCATGCTCTTTGAGGATATAGAGCATAACAAAATAAATGAGGATAAATAAAATCGGCCATGCACCAACCCCATAAATAGAAAATAATTCTCCATAAGAAGAAGCTAAAATTACCAGAGATATTTGAACAATCAAAAATAAACCATTTAATATCAAGGCAGTTGTTGGAGAAAAATAAGTAAGGGCTCCTTTTCGAACGATAAATAAATCAACAATGGCAAGCATGCATGTTTGCAAAGGAATGCCACCTAGCAAGTTATTCACAGCAAGTGGGATATTATCTATTATTGATGCAGTGACAGTAGTGACTATTTCAGGTAAAGAAGTTGCTAAGGCTAGTAAAAAAGCACCAATAAAGGCTTTTCCAATTTTACTTCTATCTCCAATTTCATTAGCTAATAGAGAAAGTTTCGTTCCACTTATCCATATAAAAGCAACACCTACCATGAAATAAAGAACAACAAAGTATGTATTTTCCATGCAAAAAGCATTTTTCTATTCCTGCTTAGATATAGAGCAAGCCTAGTCATCTGTAAATACAAAAAACTGTGAATTTTATTTTCCTTTCTACATAGTTTTTGGCAATGACCTTTAAGGTCAATTAATAGGTGTTTAATTTTTATAAAGGAGTATTCATATGTCAGTTCAAAAAAGTATCTTAAGAATAAATGCTGAGGGGGAGTTTATAAATGGACAGGAGTATCAAATACATAATAGCATACCAATGGTGAGCAAAGTTGCTGGTAAAACTTTCTTAAGTATAAATCGTTTTGGTGAGATTGCCTTTACTCCTTTCTGCCAAAAATCAAAAGGCAACTCAGAGATAGAGCAAAAGTCAGAATCTCAAAAGAAAGTATAGTCAGTAAAAAGGGTTAAGAAAATATTTAAATAAATGAAGGAATTCAATAACGTGTTGTAAATTTTTTATAATAAAAAGGAGTAGCTAGCATGGAAGTTTCATCTGATCTTACGGCAAGTTTTGTGCATGTGCCATCGAATAAGGAGTTAAGACAGCAAGCCTTAGCAGAAGATGTCGTGCCAACAAAATCCCAATTAACTTCACGAGCTCAAGTTAAAAAAGTAAGTAATGTTGGAAAACAAGTATTAAATAAAAATCCTGGAGAGGGCCATTCTCTAGCAAATCGAGTTACAATACAAGAAGAAGGTAGTTTGTGTGATTCAGTAACTGTTACAACTTTAGCTGGAATGGCATTCCTTTTATTTGGATACGCAGTTAAGGTGGCTGTAACTAGCTTTATAAGCTACGTTGGACCTCTCGCTTAGCCTGTAAAGAACATTTTCAGTTTTTCAAAAAAACCATTTTTTTGAGGGTGATTATGTTCGGATTCAAGCTCGCCAAACTCGGTGAGCAATTCTTTTTGCTTTTTAGAAAGCTTTACTGGAGTTTCAATATGAATACGAACAAGTAGATCTCCAATTCCTTGCCCGTGAACATTAGGAGCTCCTTTTCCTCTTACTCTAAATAGTTTGCCATTTTGTGTTCCTTCAGGAATATTGATTCGGCAAGTTTCTCCATGAGGTGAGGGGATTTCTTTTTGACATCCCAAGGCAGCTTCTGAAAATGTTAAAGGTAAATCAAGGTAAACGTCATCGCCTTCTCTGTGAAATGCTTCATGAGGCTCAACTTGAATTTGAATATACAGATCACCTGCAGGTCCTCCGCCTTCGCCTGCATCTCCGTAGCCAGACATTTTTAAGCGCATTCCATTGTCAACACCAGGAGGTACTTTAATGGTGATATTTTCTTTTTTCTTAACTCGTCCGAGTCCTCGACATGCTTGACAAGGGTCAGTAATCACTTTACCTGCGCCATGACAAGTAGGGCAAGTAGATGACATACTAAAAAATCCTCTGCTTTGGAATACCTGGCCATTACCATGGCAAGTACTACATGTTGACACTCCTTTACTTGAAGCAGCTCCTGATCCGGAACATTTTTCACAAATAACGTAGTTATTGATAGTGACTTTCTTTTCGCATCCTTTAACAGCTTCTTCAAATTTAATGGTGAGGTGA
>JASFVE010000014.1:0-30934 GCA_050049995.1 Chlamydiota bacterium
AAAAGATGATTGAAAAAACTGTTGTTAATACTTTACAAAAGATGGAAGATGATCCTGGCCTAATCATTAATTTGGGTCATGGAATTAAACCTCAAACTCCTTTAGAAAATGTAAAATGGTTTGTAGACTGTGTTAAAAACTTTTCAAAATGTTCCCTTAGAGTCTTATCTTAAATATGATAGGCCCGTTCCTCGATATACCAGTTATCCTACTGCTGTAAAATTTTATGGAATAGAAGAAAGTCAATATAGGCAAACCTTAAGTCAATTAGATAAAAAACCACTCTCCATTTATATACACATTCCTTTTTGTCAAAAGATGTGCCTTTATTGTGGCTGTTCTGTCATTTTAAATAGAAATGAAGAGCGCCAAGAAAAGTATGTGCAAGCTCTTTTACAAGAAATTAAGCAGGTCCAAGCACAGGTTCAACATAAGCCAGAAGTTGAACAAATTCACTTTGGAGGTGGAACTCCTACTAACTTAACAAACCAGCAAATGGAAAGAATTTTCACTGCATTGCGTCAAGGATTTACCATTTTAGATGAGGCGGAAATATCTATTGAAATTGATCCAAGGACGGTTGTCCCAGATGGGGGAAGAAAGTTAAAGTTTTACCATGAAATAGGCTTTAATCGAGTTAGCTTTGGTATTCAAGATACCAATGACAAAGTGCAGGAAGCTGTCAGAAGAAGGCAGCCCTATAGCATGAGTTTGCAAACGGTGCAGTGGGCGAGAACTATAGGTTTTCAAGCAATTAATGTGGATCTAATTTATGGACTGCCTTTTCAAACGTATGAGACTTTTCAAGAGACAACCGAAAAAATACTATCTATGGAGCCTGATAGGATTGCTTTATTTTCTTATGCAAAAGTACCGTGGTTAAAGACACATCAAAAAGCTATACGAGATAAAGACCTCCCATCTAAACAAGAAAAACTGGCCATCTATGCCTATGCACGGTCACATTTTATAGAAGGTGACTATGTAGCCATAGGAATGGATCACTTCTCTAAAAAGGACGATAGCTTATCTAAAGCATATGTAAGCAAGAGCCTTGTTCGAAACTTTCAAGGCTATTCCGTGCAGAAAGCACAAAACATGTTAGGGTTTGGTGTAAGTGCTATTGGATATGTAAACGGTCTGTATGTAGCAAATACTAAAGACTTGACTCATTATCAGAACTGCATTGATCAAAACCTGCTACCTGTTGAAAGAGGGTATTTGTTAAACTCGGACGATCATATTCGAAGCTGGGTTATCCAAAAGATTATGTGTAATTTTTCGCTGGACATGGAAGAGTTTTTTTCCACTTTTAAAATTCCTTTTGAAGACTACTTTCAAAAAGAACTTGTAGTTTTGTCTTCTTTTTCTGAGCTTGCAAAGCAGCAGGGTAAATACATTGTCGTCACAGAATTAGGTGAGCTATTTGTAAGAATAGTTGCTTCTATTTTTGATAAATATTATGAATTACAACCTGAAAAATTTTCACAAAGTATATGAAAGCGGCGATTATTGGAGCAGGGGTTTCAGGGTTAAGCCTTGCCTGGTTTTTACAAAAAGAAGGCGTAGATTTTACTGTTTTTGAAGCATCACGAAGAGTCGGCGGCAAAATAGAAAGTGACTGCTCTTCAGGCTTTTTTTTTGAAAAAGGGCCAAGGAGTTTTAGTGTCAGTCGATCAGATAACTTACTTGATCTAATAGAAGATCTTGGCCTTTCTAAAGATATTATAGGATCCGCTGATTCTGCTAAAAAACGATACTTACTTCTCAATGGAAAATTAGTTGGCTTGCCCTCTTCTTTAAGCTCTTTTTTTACCAATCCCATATCTCGAAAATGCTTTTTTCCACTGCTTAAAGAAGCATTTGTAAAGAAGGGGAGTGCCGAAGATGAAAGCATTTATAGTTTTGCCAAAAGAAGATTTAACTCTGAAGTAGCTGATATTTTTTTTGACCCTTTAACACTAGGTGTATATGCGGGTAATTGTAAAGAGCTATCCATTCGTTCATGCTTCCCAGCTCTTTATGACATGGAAAAAGAATATGGATCATTAATAAAAGGAATGCTGCTTAAAAAAAGAAAAGTAAAAAAATATCCTTTTTCTCTTTTTAGCTTGAAAAAAGGGATAGGAGCACTTACCAGTACACTGCATCAAAAGATGCAGAATAATGTACAGCTAAATACGCCTGTTCTTGGGGTAGAACCCCTGAATAAAGAGATTCTTATTACTACTGCAAAAAAACAAGAAACTTTTACGCATTGCTTTTTTGCTACAGATTTTTCCAACTGTAAAAAACTGCTTCCTACTCTTTCTATCGATATACCTTCAATCAACTTATTTGTGGCAAATGTAGGGTTTCAGCAAAAAGTCTTACGACATGATGGCTTTGGATTTTTAGTTCCTAGTCAAGAAAAGAAAGACATTCTAGGCGCAGTGTTTGATTCTAATATTTTTCCAGACCAATCGGATCCTTTGCAGACAAGAATGACTTTTATGATTAAAGAAAGGTGCAAAGATGTGAAGCAAACAATAATTAATAGTTTGGTAAATACTCTGGACATTTCCAATGAACCAGATTATTTAAATACTTGTCTAGTTAAGAATGCCATTCCTCAATATGAAATTAATCACCACAAAAAAATTGAAGGTATTCAAGATAGATTCACTAATCTTTTTTTATGTGGCAATTACCTTCAAGGAGCATCTGTAGATCAATGCATACATCAAAGTAAAAAATTAGTTAGTAAATTCAAGTCTTTTATTTAGTTGACTTTTGTTATTTTTTGCTATAAAATAATATAAGAACCTGAGGAATTAATTATGGGTTTAGTAGTTAGTTTATTTTCTTCTTCTGAATTTCATTCTATTTTAAATAATTATAAGAAAGCGCTTTCTAACTCTGCTATTACATTTATGCAAGTGCAAGAGATAGCAGATCATTTAGGTGAAATTATTCAGCAAGGGGCTCAAAACCATTATACAGAAGATATTTTACAAGTGCTTTCCCAGATAGAACTTTTAGAAGAAAGTCGAAGAAAAAAAGATCATGAGCTGTTATTGCATTTTCAAAATGCATCTTTGGAGTTGAAGCAGTTAGAATTAAACTTAGATGTATTACTGCTTTCCGAAATAGAAGAAAGCATAAAAAACATGCATTTTAGAATTAATTCCTTACAAAAGAGTACTCCGTACCAAAATGACTTTTTCCAAAAGGAGATTGAAAAACTTAAGTCTAGACTTGAGGATCTTCAACAAGTCTTTCAGCTTCGATATTTGGCTTGAAGTATTCATTCATTAATAGTTTTAGAGAAAAGAGTGTTGTCATCGAATATTTATCTCATAAACATATTCTAGAGTAGAGTTGGATAGGCAAACTACTCAGTAGGAAAAAACATTTTTGGGTTAATAATCCCTAAGGAAAGGGAAGTAAATTCCATTATGATGATAGGTGCTTGAAAAGCTCTAAAAGCTATGTTGTTTATTGTAGAGATTTTTCCAAACGTCAAAAAAGACAATGAAGCAGCGCCTATTCCAATCACTCCGTCAGCAATTCTAATAATAACCGTTGTAACAGCTAAAAGCGCAACAGTAAGTCTTAATACTATATGTCGCTTAAAAAAGCTTTTTGAGTTAAAGCAATGCATTGCGGATTCAAAAGGTTTAGTTTTTAAGATTAGTTCTGAAATAATGCCAGATGGAGTTTTAGATGAATCTTTTTCTAAATCAGGAATTTTTGCGTTTGGATTCAAAGTTTTTAATAGGCAGTTATAAGGATGAGCAATTATCCCACGAGCGTTTTCTGTAAAGCCTCGTGAAGGACTAAATGTAGCTGTTAAAAGAGACTTGTCACATGTTGCAAAAGATAAAACTATGGCTCCAACTGCTATGGATGTATAAAAAATATTTGCAATTAGACTGATTGGAACAAAAATTGCAGCTTGAATTCTTTTTGAAATTTGGTCTCCAAAAAATTTTTTTCCAGCCTGATAAAATCCACTAGAGTCAGATACTTGGTTTAAACTCGTAGTTGCCATAGTTATTTTAGTTATTGTTAATAATAGTAGTTATATTAACGCATTAATTGTTTTTTAATAAGATGATTTTTTTGTTTTTTATCTAGATTAGTAGTTTAGATAATTATAAAAAATAAGTTCTTTATAGTTTTAAAATTTTTTCTTCAAAGTTCTAAGAAATACTTATGTATCTAAATGCCCGAGCTGAAGATATTTATAAAAAATTTGATGCAATCTAGAATGAAATATATTTTCTGATTATCCCAATGGAGTGCCAAAATTTTTTATAATAGATTAAGAAATAATAGGGTGATATTCATCTAGTAAAAAATCACCAAAGGTATAGCCAAATTGCTTTAAAAAATGAGTATTAGGATCCAGCTCATTTTTTACATAAAGAGTTTTTACAGGGCAAAACCCCAGCATGTAGGTAACCGAGTCTGGCTTTTGCAGATCTTCTAGAGGTAGAGCTTTGTAGGGTTGAATAAAGGTGCATCCTAAGGGGCTATTGCTAAAAAGGGTGTTCTTAGAAAAGTCCGTCTCATTTGCTTGAATAAGGACCATACAAGCTAATCTTTTAAAAGAAAAATAAGATCCAAGCGAATCATTTTCTGAAAAAAGCTGATCTGCAAAATAAAGCTGATCAAAAGCTAATCGAAGTGAATTGATACCAGTTAGCTCCGAGGCTATTTTTGCTAGGCTTTTTTTAAAGGCAAAGTTTTTAAAAATGGCGTTAGTTCTCCAGAGGTCTCTTCCTTTTTTATAAAGATCGCTGGAGGAAATGTCTTCTCTAAGACCACTTGCTTCTATGTATAGTTCTTTCTTTTCTTTTTCGGTAAAAACATCCTCAAAATCAATAAAGCCATGCTCTAAAAAAAAGTTGATGTGCTGATTAGTTATTGTGTAACGCATAACGAGAGCCTATTTAATGCTTCTTTAATTATTTGTAATGGGGCAAATGCTGAAAAACGAACAAATCCTTTTCCTGCGTGGCCAAAGCCTTCTCCAGGAATCGTTATAATTTGATGGTTTTCTAAGAGATCGTCAAAAAATTCCCAAGAAGACTTTTGCGATTTACACCAGACATAAGGAGCGTCTATTCCTCCATACACTGTGAATCCTAGGTCGATAAGCCCTTCTCTTAAAACTTTTGCCTGAAGCTTATATTCATTAATTAATTGTTTGATTTCAAGTTGTCCTTGAGGAGAGTAGGTCGCAGCTGCAGCCTTTTGAATAGGGTAAGGAACTCCACCAAATTTGGTGTCTTGTCTTCGGCTCCAGTACTCATTAAGCATTTGCCCTTCAATAATTAAATCATGCGGTACAATAGTATAAGAGGCACGTATGTTAGTAAAACCACATTTTTTGGAATAACTTTTAATTTCAATGGCTACTTTTTTTGCATTGTCGATCTCAAAAATAGAATGCGGTACATTATCTGATGTAATAAAAGCTTCATAAGCCGCATCAAAAATAATGAGAGCCTTATTTTCTAATGCATAATCTACCCATTTTTTTAATTCTTCATAAGTGAATCCAACACCGGTTGGGTTATTGGGAGAGCATAAGTAAATAACATCACAAGGCTCTTTGGGTAGGTCTGGGAAAAAATTATTTTCTTCCAAACAAGGTAGGTAGATAATTTTTTGGTATTGCCCGTTCGTGAAGTCAAGAGTCCTTCCAGCCATTACGTTAGAATCTAAATAAACAGGATAGGTGGGGTCACATATAGCTACACGGTTTTCTTGGCAAAGGATTTCCTGAACATTAGCAATATCACATTTTGCGCCATTTGAGACAAAAATTTCGTCAGCAGTGATTTTTAGGTCTTTATAGTCGTTTTCAGCAATAAGTTTACGTAAAAAGTTATAGCCAGAAGAAGGGCCATAGCCTTGCATCGAGGATTCAGAACCAAGTTCTTTAGATGCATCAACTAAAGCTGTGACAATACTGGGAGGTAAAGGCTTTGTTACATCCCCAATTCCTAAATTTAAAAAAGTCTTCCCTTCATCTCTTTGTTTTAATTCAGAGACTTTGGACTGAATTTTAGGGAATAAATAGGAGGAAATTAACTTTTTGTAGTGAGGGTTGAGTTTAACCATAGCCATCCTTGAAAAATTGTGTTAATTTTAATACGTATAATGAAAAGGAACAACCTATTTTTCTTAAATGGCGTCATTAGAAACTTTAAAAAAAAATAAAAAAGATATCGAGAATAAAATTGGTTATAAATTTAAAAATTTTGACCTTTTTTCTTTAATTTTTATTCATAGATCTTACTTTAATGAAAATAAATCAGTAGTTAATGCTCATAATGAAAGAATCGAGTTTTTAGGCGATAGTGTCTTAGGGCTTATTGTTGCAGATCTTTTATATAAACTTTTACCTGATAGCCCCGAAGGTGAGCTCTCTTTTTTACTGTCTAATTTAGTAAATGCAACTTCTTGTGCTGAATATATGAAAAAACTAGGACTTGACCAATATATTTTATTGGGAAAAGGGGAAAAAAATAATACGACTCGGGGTAGAAAAACTATTATTGCAGATGCCTTTGAGGCATTGATCGGAGCCGTCTATTTAGATGGAGGCCTGCAAAGCGCTAGAGAGCTTTTTGAAAATAATTTTAAAAAATCCATTTTTGAGAAAATTGAAAAACCTTCCCTTAATTTTAAGGCGCTGCTTCAAGATTACTCACAAAAGAACTATCAGCTCCCGCCTCAATATAATCTTATTGAAGATAAGGGGCCGGCTCATGATAAAATTTTTACTGTTGAGGTTGTTGTAAACAATCAGAAAATAGCAACAGCTGAAGGGCCCACTAAAAAAATAGCTCAACAAAAGGCGGCAGAAAAAGCGTTAATAAAACTTAAGGAGATTAAGTGAGCAAGGTTAAGTCATTTTGGCAATGTTCTGAATGTGGCCACCAACAATCTAGGTGGACTGGAAGCTGCAGTCTGTGTCATCAGTGGAATACATTTTCTGAAATGCAATCAGTGGAAGAGTCAAAACCCAAGTTTGTTTCTCAAAAACCTTCTTCAAAACCTCTTAGAATATCAGAAATAAATATCTCCAGTTTTTCCAGAAAATCTACCAAAATGAAAGAAGTAGACAGACTATTTGGAGGAGGGATTGTCGGTGGGTCATTAATTTTATTAGGAGGCGATCCTGGCATTGGAAAGTCAACCCTTCTTTTACAGTTAGCGCATTTTCTAGCTGAACAAAATGAAAGGGTGTTATATGTCTGTGCAGAAGAGTCTATCGAACAAACTTCTTTAAGAGCCAACAGGTTAAATCTTGGGCAGGACAACTTATATTTATTTAACGAAACCTCTTTTACTCATATTAAGCAAGAAATAGATAAAATTAAGCCAACAGTTTTAATTGTTGACTCTGTTCAGGTTGTTTATAAAACTGAGCTTCCTTCTTCTCCCGGATCTGTTGTTCAAGTTAGAGAGATTGCTAGTGAGTGCATGCATATTGCTAAGGGATATGGTATTACCACATTTTTAATTGGCCATGTAACTAAGTCAGGAGAAATAGCAGGGCCAAGAGTTTTAGAACACTTAGTTGATACTGTTTTAGAGTTTGAAGGGGACCGACATCATGGATATAGGCTTTTAAGAAGTGTCAAAAACCGATTTGGCCCAACGGATGACATTGCTATTTTTCAAATGCATGAAAAAGGGCTAAAAGAAATTAGCAACCCTTCTGAGATTTTCTTAGAGCATAGGAAAGAAAATGTGTCAGGGTGTGTTGCAACGGCAACAGTCGAAGGTCTTCGACCTTTTTTAATTGAAGTGCAGGCTTTAGTCACGACAAGCGCTTATTCTACTGCTACAAGAAAAACAACAGGGCTTGATCAAAATAGACTGGCTCTTTTAATTGCCGTATTAGAAAAAAGAGTTGGCTATCTATTGCATCAATGCGATGTGTTTGTATCAGTTGCGGGTGGAATGAAAATTAAAGAGCCGTCCATTGATCTTGCCGTTCTTTTAGCTATTGCTTCTTCTTTTACGAATCGGTCAATTGATACGAACACTATTGTCATAGGAGAAGTAGGTCTTGCTGGTGAGGTAAGGGCAATCCCAAGAATAGAGAGCCGAATTAAAGAAGCAGTACATATGGGTTTTAAAAAATGTATTCTTCCTAAAAAGAATCAAAAAGAGCTCGATAAAGCCTTAGCAAGTAAAATTGAACTTGTTCCTGTCGATTTAGTCGATGAAGCAATTCAAGAGATTTTACCGTGAAAATTACCATTGCAGCAAGAGACTCCAATTTATCAAAAGCTCAAGTAAAGGAAATTGTAAATAAGCTTAAGAAGGTCAATTCTACGATTTCTTTTGAGTTTCTTTTTCTTAAAAGTTCAGGAGATCTTGATTTAAAAACTTCTCTGAGAGTCTTAGGAAAAACAGATTTTTTTACTAAGGAAGTCGATCAGGCGCTTTTTTCTAGAAGAGCAAGGATAGTCGTTCACTCAGCAAAAGATTTACCTGAAAAAATCCCTTCAGGTTTAACAATTGTTGCCATGACGGATAGTATTGATAAAAGAGACAGTTTAGTTGTAAGACCAGGGGAGTCTTTTTTATCTTTAAAGCCTGGAGCTATTATAGCCACCTCTTCAGTAAGAAGAGAGGAGATGGTAAAAAGATATAGAAAGGATTTGTCTTTTGTTGATTTGAGAGGAACCATAGAAAAAAGACTTTCTTTATTGTCAGAAAATAAAGCAGATGGAGTGGTAGTCGCCGAAGCTGCTTTAATAAGGCTGAAAAAAACAGATTTGAATAGATTTATCTTTAATGATTCCACTGTTGAAGGACAAGGGCAGCTTGCTATTTTGGCACGCTCAGATGATCAGGAAATGGTAAAGCTTTTTGAAAAAATCCACTAAAAGAATTCTATATTTTGGACTTTCTATAGAGAACTTTAGCGATAAAAACTCAGCGGTGCATTATCCTTTGATAAAAATTGTGCCTCGTAAAAATATAAAGCGTAGTTTATTGGAAGTAGAGAAATTCTCTCATATTATTTTTACTTCACAGACTACCGTTGATATTTTTTTCTCCCATATTTCAAAAATACAACATCCTCAATGTATATCTATTGGTCCTCATACAAAAAAAGCTCTTTTAAAAAAGGGAATCTTTAGTGAGTGTCCTCAAGGGTATACGCAAGAAGGGATCATTCAATACTTAAAAACTTGTTCTTTAAAAAATAGCTATATATTTCTTCCTCGCTCCTCATTGGCAAGAAAAAAAATAGACAGGTTTTTATCTGAAAACAACGTCAAATTTGCGACTCTCGCATTGTATGACACAAAGTTTTACAAACCTAATGGGAAAATAAACTTTCAAGATTTTGAAGAATTTGTTTTCACAAGTCCTTCAACGGTAGATTCTTTTTTTCACTTTTTTCAGGAAATCCCACCACATATTAAGGTTAGGCATATTGGCCCTATTACTAAAGCTGCATATGAGAGCAGGCTTGAGAAAAACCGAGTTGAGGTCTATGATGACCTCAAAACTAACTAGGAGTTTAATTGGTATGGCACAACAAACAAACTATCAACTTCCAGATCTTCCTTATGATTATAGCGCATTAGAGCCAGTGATTAGCGCAGAGATTATGGAACTTCATCATGATAAGCACCATAAAGGATATGTCAATAAGCTCAATGAAGCTTTAGAAAAATACCATGAAGCGGAAACTAAAAATAATGTATCCGATATGATAGCCCTTCAGTCTGCTATTAAATTTAATGGTGGTGGACACATTAACCATAGTATTTTTTGGACTATTTTAGCTCCTGAAAAAGAAGGGGGAGAAGGACCTTCTGGAAAACTTCTGCAAGCAATCGAAAAAGACTTTGGAGACTTAAGCTCTTTTCAAGAGAAATTTAATACAAAAACTTCAGGCATTCAAGGTTCAGGGTGGGGATGGCTCGGTTACAATAAGGCTACAAAAGAGCTGGAAATTGCTACTTGCGCTAACCAAGATCCTTTAAGTACAAAAGGCTTGATTCCTATTTTAGGTGTTGATGTATGGGAGCATGCCTACTACTTACAATATAAAAACGTAAGACCTGATTATGTAAAAGCTATTTGGAAGATTTTCAACTGGAAAGAAATCGAAAAAAGATTTGAGCAAGCATCTTCTTAAAAATAACTAAGCTTTTTTACAGTATTGATAATACTGATTTTGATAATGAGAGATGGCACTTGTTTTATTTTTTCCAATAGTGCCATTTCTTACCATTTCTTGGTGCAAAGCTTGACAAGCTGATTCTTTGTCATCTTTGTGGGCTAAAAATATTTCTAGATAATTAGGGTTTTTAATATAGCTTTGAAGGTTTAAGTCACATGCTATTTTACATTTTGTGAACATAGCTTCAGACTCTACTTGTAAAATTGTGCTTGCATATTGATGAGCTCTTTCCTTAGTTGGAGTTTCATCATGTAAAAAAGTCTCAAAGATTTTGGTAAATTTTTCTTTTTATAGCATCCGTATTTGCATTCGAGTCATTTAATGTGTCGCCGCAATATTTAAAACCTAATTTAGCTACTCGATCAATTAATTCGCACAATAGATCTGATGTTTTACTTTTTTCAGCAAGGGCTTTGGCAAAGACTCCCATTCGGCCTGCTACCTGAGTGCTAGAAAAGAAAAAATTACAAAAAGTCATATTATTAATTACATTAAATTAAATTAAAATATATTATAATGTGTTTTTGTTGTTTATTTTAAATATTAAAAAAATAATTTGTTAAGCTAATTAATTAGATATTTTAATAAGTTCTTGGCTTTTAACAGTTTAAATTTTTTATGGTTTTTCAAGGGTTTCCGAAATTGGCTTTTAAGGTATAATTGCATGAAAAAAAATATTTGGTGAAGTATGGGGTTATTTTCAAAAAGTAAGCCGAAAATTAAAGTTCAGTCGACTAAGAAAGATGGGTTTAGCGGGTGGATTAAGTGTAGTGGATGTAAAGAGCTTATACATGCAAACGAGTTACAAGGAAATATTAACTGTTGTCCGAAGTGTGGTTTTCATTACCGAATTACAGTAAAGCAAAGGATTTCTCTTTTAGCAGACAAGGATTCTTTTCAATGTCTTTTCGATGATATAAGACCAGTTGATGCTCTACAATTTGAGGATACAGAGAAGTATCCTGAAAGATTGAAAAAAGCTACAGAAAAATCACATAACAACGAAGCTATTACTGTAGGTGTTTGTGAAATTAATAAAAGAGATGTAGCTCTAGGTGTGTTGGATTTTTCTTTTATGGGCGGATCTATGGGATCTGTTGTCGGCGAAAGGATTACTTTGTTAATCGAGCATGCCTTAGAGAAAAAAATACCCTTGATTTTAGTATCTGCATCAGGTGGTGCCCGTATGCAAGAGTCTATTCTTTCTTTAATGCAAATGGCGAAGACATCAGCTGCTTTGGCGAAGCTATCAGATGCAAAAATTCCTTATATTTCAGTTTTGACCAATCCCACAATGGGGGGAGTAACGGCCTCTTTTGCTTCTTTAGGAGATATAGTGGTGGCTGAGCCAGATGCTTTAATCGGGTTTGCAGGTCCTAGGGTAGTAGAACAAATTACTAAGCAAAAGCTGCCTGACAAAGCTCAAAAATCGGAGTTCTTGCTTGAGCATGGGATGATCGACTGTATTTTTAAAAGAGAAGATCTTAAAGAAAAAATTTCACAACTGCTAGACTTTATGATGCCTGTTAATTTTCTTGCAGAAAATGCTGATGAGAGATTACAACAGCTTATAAAAATGGCAAAAAAATGAAAAAAGAGACAGTTATCTTACAAGCTGAAAAAGAAGAACTACTTCCTGTTTATGCCTCATCTGGAGCATCAGGGGCTGATTTGAAAGCTAATATTGAACAAGATGTCATTATTCCACCTAAAGGATTCAAGCTTATCCCTACAGGCGTTAAAGTGGAAATTCCAGTAGGTTTTGAAATTCAAGTAAGACCCCGTAGTGGTCTTGCCTTTAAATCAGGAATAACCGTGTTAAACACTCCCGGAACTATTGATGCTGATTATAGGGGAGATATTGGCGTAATTTTAATTAACTTATCTGATAAAGAGTTTACTGTAACTCCTTTTATGCGCATTGCTCAAATGGTTTTAGCTCCGGTTTATCAAGCTGAATTTATTTTACAAAACGAGCTCTCTTCTACTGAGAGAGGCAGAGGTGGGTTTGGCCATACTGGCACGCATTAACTCTCAGATCACTGATCTTCTTACCAAAAATAAGAAAAAGGATGCTGTGAAAATATTCAATTATATTGATTTAGAAAATATCTTATTTCTTTCCGAAGAAAAAAGAGATGATGCTCTTCAAACTCTGGTAGAAAGTCTTTCAGCGTCTGGGAAACTAAAAAATAAATCTGATTTTTTTAATGCTATTTTAGAAAGAGAAAAGATCGTATCGACAGGTATCGGGATGGGAGTTGCGATTCCCCATGCTAAAATGGAAGATTATCAAGACTTTTTTATTGCGATAGGGATACAACAACAAAAAGGATTAGAGTGGAACTCACTGGATCACCTTCCAGTGAAATTGATTTTCATGATAGGTGGCCCTGAAGATAAGCAAACACAATATTTGCAAATACTTTCTAAACTAACTCTAGTTATACGAAATGAACAGTTGAGAAAACAAATTATTTATACGAATTCTTCTCAAGAAATCATCGATCTTTTTAAAGATTATTGAATTATTTAAAGAAATTACTTACTTTTCTACTCTTTAGACCAAAATGTCTTCAAGGGAGAATACCATGGACCTCAAAATAAAAGATTTAGCAGAGCTCCTAAATGTGTCAGAGACAACGATTAGGAGATGGCTTGCTGAAGGGAAAATTCCAGCTTATAGGTTAAACCATCAATTTCGCTTTTCAAGAAGTGAGATTGAAGACTGGGTAATGAGTTGTAGGATGAATAAAAATGCAGACAAAGTTCATCCTGATGTTTCCATTCAGTCAGATACGATGAAAAATATCGTCGCGAAGTCAGGAACAAGACAGTTTAGCTTATATAGGGCTCTTCACCACGGAGAGGTTTTAAATGATGTTTTAGGCAGCGAAAAAGAGCAGGTTATTCGCGGCTCAGTAAAAAAAATAGCACAATCTATGAATTTAGATGGAGATGTTCTTTCTGAGCTGTTAATGGATAGAGAAAGGCTAATGCCCACCTCTTTAAATTATGGCATTGCAGTTCCGCATACTCGAGATTTTCTTTTACAGGAGACTAATGACGTTGTAACAGTTGTCTATCCTCAAGAGCCTATTGAATATGGTGCATTAGATAACCAGCCTGTACATACTTTATTCTTTTTATTTGCTTGTGAAGATAAAAGGCATTTGCATCTTTTAGCAAAACTAGCTCACTTTGCTAGCGATGAAAAATGCAGGGAATTCCTTCTAACCAAGCCCAAAAAGACAGAACTGCTTAAGTTCATTAAGGAATTTGAGTCTAAAATACCTGCTTTAGCAACTTAAACAGGTACTTTTGCTTCCTGATCAATAAAACGTAGCTCACCATCAACTACAGTTATAAGGAAATCTTTTCCTTGGGTAGGGCTACGAAGCAATGTTTCAGCAAGTGGATCTTCTAAGTACTGTTCAATCACTCTTCTTATAGGTCTTGCACCCATTTCAGGTTGATAACCTTTATCCACAAGGAATGAGGCAGCTTTTTCATCAAGAGTGATGTGAATGTTCTTTTCTTCTACTCTTGTTTTTAATTTATTAAACTCAAGTTGGATTACTTTCTCTAAGGATTCTTTATCGAGAGGTTTAAAGATAACGAGATCATCCAAACGGTTTAAAAATTCAGGTTTAAAGTGCTTTTTAGAAGCGCCCATGATTTTTTCTTGAATAGAGTTATAATCAAGGCTCTCTTTGGCTCCAAAACCTACTTCCGTAGACTTTTTAATTAAGTCAGCTCCAAGGTTAGAAGTCATGATGATGATAGTATTTCTAAAGTCTACTTTCCTTCCTAAAGAGTCGGTGAGCCTTCCTTCTTCCAGAATTTGAAGTAAAAGGTTCATAACGTCCGGATGAGCTTTTTCTACTTCATCAAATAAAACTACACTATAAGGCCTTCTTCGAACCCTTTCAGTTAATTGGCCGCCTTCTTCATAGCCAACATAGCCTGGAGGAGATCCTGTCATTCGCGAAATAGCGAATTTTTCCATGTACTCAGACATGTCAACTTGAATAAGCGCATCTTCTCCACCAAACATATGAAGAGCAAGCTGCCTTGCTAATAATGTTTTACCAACTCCAGTAGGCCCTAAGAATAAAAAGGCTCCAATAGGTCTATTAGGATCTTTAATATCAGCCCGAGATCGGCGGATAGCTTTGCAGACTTTTTTAATAGAATCATTTTGTCCTATTACTTTGTCCTTTAAAAGAGAGTCTAAGTTGAGAACTTTTTCTGTTTCTCCTTGTGTAATGCGGCTTACTGGAATGCCAGTTTGCTTAGCTACAATATTAGCAATATCTTCTTCATCAACTATAACTTGCTCTTGACTCTCATTTTTTTTGCTTTGTTCTTGCAGTGCAGCCAACTGATCCAATAATTTTTTCTCTTTGTCTCTAAGTCGTGCAGCTTTTTCATACTCCTGATTACCAATAGAGTCTTCTTTGGATTTTTTTATAGCTTCAATTTCTTGTTCCATTTTCAGAAGCTCTGGTGGTTGGTGTAGACTTAAAACACGCGCTTTAGCGCCTGCTTCATCCATAAGGTCTATTGCTTTATCTGGTAGAAATCGAGCGGGGATATAACGATCAGACAAATAGACCGCCTTTCGAATTGCTTCTTCTGTGTAAGAGCATTTATGATGGTCTTCATATTTTGTTTTAAGACCTTGTAGAATTGCTTCACTATCTTCTAAAGAAGGTGGAGCAACTAGAATTTTTTGAAATCGCCTTTCTAGGGCAGCGTCTTTTTCAATATGCTTACGGTACTCATCTTGAGTAGTAGCTCCAATACACTGGATTTCACCTCTAGATAATGCAGGTTTTAAAATGTTGGAAGCATCAATGGCTCCTTCTGCAGCACCTGCACCCACGATCGTATGGATTTCATCAATGAACAATAAAATATTGCCGTTTTTTCTAATTTCATCCATGACCGCTTTAATTCTTTCTTCAAATTGACCACGATATTTGGTTCCTGCGATCATAAGAGTAAGATCCAAAGAAATTAGCTTTTTATTGCGTAAGTTTTCAGGGACTTCTCCTTTAACAATGGCCTGAGCTAGCCCTTCTACAATAGCCGTTTTCCCAACGCCAGCTTCTCCGATAAGAACTGGGTTATTCTTTCTTCTACGGCAGAGAATTAAAATAAGTCTTTCTACTTCATCTTTTCTTCCAATAACGGGGTCCATTTTTCCTTCTCTAACCATGTCCGTGAGGTCGTGCCCATACGCTCTAAGAGCTGGCATTTTCTCGCTGCCTGTGCTGGATGGAACCCTTTCTTGTTGTCTTGGCTGTGAGCCCGGAGTAGATCCTACTCCCATAGGAGGGAGTTGAAGGTTAAATGTTTCTAACTCTTTTAGTACTTCCTTACGTACTTCTTTTAGATTAATGTTGAGATTTTCTAAGACTTGGGCAGCAACACCATCATTTTGTCTCAAAAGAGCTAAGAGTAGGTGTTCGGTTCCTACATAATTGTGGTTTAAATTAGCGGCCTCTTCATTTGCAAACTCAAATACTTTCTTTACTTTTCCGGTTAAGGCTGGATCGCCATATACTTGAATCTCTGGGCCATAGCCGACAATTCTTTCAATTTCAGCTCGGACTGTTTCATAGTCCAAGTTTAAATTTCTTAAGACGTTAACAGCGATCCCTTGTCCTAGCTTCATTAGTCCAAGTAGAACGTGTTCAGTACCTAAGTAATTGTGGTTTAGGCGTTGAGCTTCTTTTTTCGCAAGTTTTATGACTTGCTTTGCACGATTAGTAAATTTATCAAACATAGTCTTTTCTCTCAGATAAGGCTGCTTACATCATTTTAATTTCTTTAGATTTTTTTGTAAATTATACCATTTTTATTTTGAAATGAATCAGAATTAATTATCGAAAAGAAACATTGATTAAAGTATCTTATCACTCTTAGGTTTTGTATGTTGAAAATTATTACTTCTCGACCAGTTTCGGCCAAAAAAAATATGGATAGAGACGCAGATCTCTTAAGTCAGCTAGATCAACACTCCGATCCTATTTTACATTTTTATGAATGGGAGTCTCCATCGATTACCTATGGATACTTCATATTGCCAAGTAAAATTTTTAATTACGAAGGTCTTGCTAAACATAATATTGATATAGCTAGAAGGCCGACAGGAGGGGGAGTTGTATTCCATATTTGGGATCTAGCCTTTTCCTTTTTAATGCCCAGGACGCATCCTTTTTTTTCCTTAAACACCTTAGAGAACTATGCATTTGTGAATAAAATTGTGCTAAAAGCGATAAAGCAAATGCTACACAAGACAAAGATAACTCTTACTTTGGAAGATGCTCAGGTTGACTTGTCTTTGCAGAAGCATTTTTGTATGGCCAGGCCAACAAAGTATGATGTAATTTTCCAAGGGAAAAAAGTAGCAGGTGCTGCGCAAAGAAAGACTAAATTAGGTTATTTGCATCAAGGAACTATCTCATTGGCCATGCCTAATGAGAAGATTGTAAATGACGTGCTTTTAAATGAAGAGATATACAATGCAATGCTCGCAAATACCTATGCTCCCTTGAAAGCAGATGTTTCTTTAAAAGAGCTAAATGAATTGAGAGAAGATATGAAAAAGAACCTAACTCATTTTTTTAAACAAGAACTTCAAGGAGCTCTGTCTGTATGAAGAATGCGATTTACCCAACGCGTGAAGAAGATTATCCAGAATGGTATCAACAAGTCATTAAAGCTGCAGATTTAGCTGAACACTCTCCAGTTCGAGGAGCTATGGTGATCAAGCCTTGGGGGTTTAGCATTTGGGAGAATATGCAAAAGCAGCTCGATAAAATGTTTAAAGAACTTGATGTGCAAAATGCCTATTTCCCTCTTTTTATCCCTTTAAGCTTTTTAGAAAAGGAAGCTAAGCATGTAGAAGGATTTGCTACTGAGTGTGCTGTAGTGACCCATCACAGACTGCAGAAAAATAAAGATGGTAGCTTAGTTCCAGCGTCAAAATTAGATGAACCTTTAATTGTAAGACCAACTTCTGAAATGATCATCGGCTATCATTTTTCAAAGTGGATCCAGTCTTATAGGGACCTGCCTTTAAAAATTAATCAATGGGCAAATGTAGTTAGGTGGGAGATGAGGACAAGACTTTTCTTGAGAACCTCAGAAATACTTTGGCAAGAAGGCCACACAGCGCATGCAACAGACAAAGAAGCCGATGAGCAAGCAATTGCTATACTTAAGCTTTATGAAACATTTATTAGAGAATATTTAGCCATCCCTTTATTAATTGGTGAGAAAAGCGAGTCAGAAAAATTTCCTGGAGCAGAAAAGACCTATACTATGGAAGCCATGATGCAGGATAAAAAAGCTCTACAAATGGGAACATCTCACTTTCTAGGACAAAACTTTGCTAAGTCGTGTGATATTCAATTTCAAGATGAGGAAGGGGATAAAAAATATGCATGGACGACATCTTGGGGAGTCACAACCAGATTAATCGGGGCACTTATCATGAGCCACTCTGATGATGATGGGCTTGTTTTACCTCCTAAAATAGCTGCGGTTCAGGTTGTTATTTTACCTATTATGCATAAAGAAGAATCTAAAGATGCTGTACTGAGCTTCTGTAAAACCCTTCAAAGCGAATTAGAAGGGCTTTTCTATCATGAAAAAAAACTTAAAGTAATTTTAGATGATAGAAATATGAGAGGGGGAGAAAAAAACTGGAGTTGGATTAAAAAAGGAGTTCCTATTCGATTAGAAATTGGACCTAAAGACATAGAAGAAAACTCTATTATGGTAATGAAAAGAAATGCTCCTGTTAAAGAAAAGCAAAAACAAACAGTACAAGCTTTTAAAGAAACAGTTTGTGACCAATTAGATGAAATACAAAAAGATTTATATGAAAAAGCTAAAGTTCAAATGGAGCAACATTTAGTTCCTATTGAAGATAAAGAAGAATTTTACCGATTTTTTTCGAATAAAAATGAAAAAAAATCCTTTTGCAACGGTTTTGCTATGAGTTATTTTTCATTAAATCCTGAATTGGAAAAATTAATTAAAGAAGAGTTGAATGTAACAGTGCGGTGTATTCCTTTTGACTTTAAAGAAGATAAAGGAGAATGTATTTTTACTAAGAAACCAAACTCACCAAAAGTTATTTTTGCTAAGGCCTATTAAAGGAAAGTTTTATGCTACAATTTTTTAGAAAGTACCAAAAAATATTTTTTGTTGTTATTACCTTTGTGATCGTTGTTTCCTTTTCATTTTTTGGAACCTATTCGACACTTTCTTCCCATAAAGAAGCATCAGATTCTATTGTTACGACAACTGTAAAAGGGGAAAAAGTATCACTAAAAGAAATTAAGCTTCTAAGTTACTTTTTAGACCATGACTATAATGATGATAACTTTCCTAATTTTTTCAATGACCAAGTCTTGCAAAAGGATGTTTTTCAGACAAAATTAGCAGACGAGCTAGCTTCTGAGTTTTTTCCTTTTTTTGAAGAGCATTTGAAAGAGAGCCTTATTAGAGTTAAAAACTATCACCCCTATAGACACCCTAAGTATCCGTTCTTTGGTGCTGAAATGATCTGGGGACAGTATGTGCCTGAGATGATGCAGGAAATTACCACTCTTCAAAAAATGGATGTCCCTAATAAAGAGTCATTTACAGTGCTTTCTAACATATACTTACATGAAACAAAATTTCCTCCTTACCTGCTAAAAGCTGTGCTTCTTAACTCACAACGAAGTCAGTCTTGGATGGAACCTGATCCATTTTTAGAACAGAAAGATTTTCATTTATTTGGCTTTAAAAAGGGTTCAGATTGGTTTGGTAAATCCTTTATTGACCTTGTAGCACAAGTAATTATTAATGTTTCCGATATGGTCGAAAAAGACAAAATGGGAACCTCTTATAATGAAGCAAAAGCAGACCTGCAAAAAACATTTGTTAGCAACTTAAAAAGAAAAGCGCAAGTAGATGAATCAAAATTAGCTGACTACTATGCAAGGCAATTAAGTCAGATAGGAATGAATGAAAAACAAGTAGTAACTTTATGGCAAAAAATTTGTAACTTTAGGAAGTATTTTAACTCCCTTCAAAATAGTGTTTTAATGGATCAAACAATGTGGCCTTGTGAAATGGCAAACTACAGTGTTGAAAAAAGCTTTTTGCCATCCTACTTGCAGTTTACCTCTTTTAAACAGCTTTTAGAATTTGATTTATATTTAATGCTAGTTTCAAATTCCAAAGGGACACTTCTTCCCCCAAAAGAGTTTCTTAAATTAGATGAGATTGTTAAAAGAGCTCCAGAATTGGTAGAGAGAACTTTCCAACTAAAGGTCAAAGAAGTTACGCAAAAAAGTCTCAAGGCGTCGATTCCTACTAAGCAAATGTGGCAATGGCAATTGAAAAATTACCCTGATTTAAGCGAAAAGTTTGTTTTTTTAACAAAAAATTTATCTACGCGTGATGCACGTTTTGAAGTCATTCAAAAGTTAAGTCCTAAAGATAGAAGTTTATTGGATGATTATACTCTAGAACAAATCATTAATAATGAGCCTGATATTATAGCTAAAGAACTTGAGAATGTTCAACCTGTAGAAATGGAATTAAGTATATCATTTAGTTCTCATCAAAATGAATTAGTGGGAATAGAAGACTATCAGAAATTGAAAAAGTTTCTATTGGATCTAAAGCAGGGCAGTAGCTCCATTTATTCCGATAACAAAAAAGCTTTTTATCAGTTTGAAGTAATTGAGACATCAAAAAATGATCAAATCATGACGTTCGAAAGAGCTCAGCAGAAAGGAGTCTTGCATAACCTGTTAGAAAAAGTTTTAGAGGAAAAGTACTCTAGTTTAAGGACTAAAGATCCAGGTCGCTTTCAAAATGAGGATGGAAAGTTTAAATCTTTGGAAGAAGCTATTGAAGATGTTGGTTTAAGTTACTTTCAAGACTTTTATGCTAAAATTAATAAAAAGTGGATGAAAAAGGGGCAGAACCCTTTAGAATTTTATACCACTGCAAGACTTGCGGACTTTATTGAAGCCGTAAGAAAAAATTCTCAAAATTGGGAAAACTTATCAGGCCTTGCAGCTCAATGGAATATCCAAAAAGAAACTACTTCATTAAGTAGTAAAGAAGCTCCGTTTCCTCATGTTTCAGATTTAAAAGAAAATGAGCTTTCTCAAACTGTTATAACTTCTGATGGACCTATGTTTTTTAAGGTTCTTTCAAAAACAACAGCTGTAGATCAAGATTTATTGGATAGACAAAGACAGGTTTTATCGAGTGAGCTGTTAAAGAAAACTACACAGAGCTTGGTTCATGAAATCAAGGAAAAAAATATAGCCTACTTTGATAAAAACGATGTTTGAAGAGCTTCCTGCACTTACTTCTCTCTCATTTTTTCAAATGAGTGCTCTTTGTTACTATGTTCCCCCATCAGATAGCTTAGTGACATCAAAAAAATATTTGCTTCCTTCTACTTCTAAGTATTTGGATGAAGAGTCATTTGCTCGAATCTTTATGGGGTTTAATGAACTAAAAATACTTTTGCATATAGAAGTAGATGTTCCTTTTCAAGAAGCCAGCCTTTCAGATTTTAGAAAAACAGATTCTATTGAACTTTTTTTTGACACAAGAGACTTAAAAGAAAAAGATATCATTACACAATTTCATCATCACTTTGTTTTTTTTCCAGAAAAAATTGAGGGAACTTTAGGAAGAGAGATTACACGCTTTCGAACGGATGATATGCATATGCTTTGTGAGCCGCAATCATTAGTAGCTACTCCTTTTTATGGTAAAAAAAATTACATTCTAGATATAGAAATTCCATTAAGTGCACTTCATGGATATGATCCAACAGCATTTAAACGACTAGGCTTTTGCTATCGTATTAATCGTAAAGATGCAGATCCACAGCATTTTGGCATTTCTTCATTTGAATATGCGATAGAAAAACACCCCAGCCTTTGGCCTTCGCTTTCTTTAATTAATCTAATTTAACTTTAAATCTTCTTTTTTTTTGCTCTTCATAAGCATCTCAAAATTAACTACTTAATTAAAAAAATTTATTTACATACTTAAGTGTTTGGATTAAATATTCATTATTAATTATTGTGTGCTGCCAACATTAACTGTAATAAAGGATGTAGGAATGTCGAAAGTAACCTTTGAGAACACTTTTAATGGTGCAGTAAGTGAGTTAGAAAAGAATAAAATTAGAGAGCTTGAGAGTAAAATCAATAGTCTTGGCTTTGATGTAATCTCACTTGGCAATAAATTTGATAATATTATGCCTTTGCGAATGGCGGCAAGTATAGGAAATGATGTAGAGCATTATATTGAGAGATTAAAAGATATTTGTGCTACGGCTGATAAGGCTCATAGGCTAGCTCGTGGCATGAAGGGGATTTATAGTGTAGCATTAGTATTTCAAGGATTAAAATTAGCAGGGACTGCAGCTCTTGGAGTGGCTAATCTTATCATTTTTGCTCCTCTTAAAGGAGATCCCAGCAAACTTATCCCCGAAAATGTTCATCAGAAAGCTAGAAGAGCGTCTGTGGTATTGGCTAAAATTTCTTCTATGAAAGATGAAAACAAAAAAGTGATAGCTACCCTTAAAGCGGAGCTTCAACAGAAAGAAGCAAGTTTAAAAGCTAATGTGCAACAAGAAAAAGCTTCACTTGAAGCTGAAGCTAAACAAAAAGAAGCCATACTTAAGGCGGAGCTTCAACAGAAAGAAGCAAGTTTAAAAACTCAAGTGCAACAAAAAAAAGCTTTATTAAAAACAACGCAAAAGCACATAGAGCAACTGGAGGTTTTATACAAATGCGAAAAAATTTATCCCTCGAAGGGTCTCCTAAATAAGCTAAACATTTACAGGCAAGCCATTAGCACCCTCCATAATGAGATAGAAAGTTCAATAAGTAAAATAAAACAAAAGAATGAAGAGTTTTTAATAAAGGTGAATGCCCGAAAAAAAATTCTTGAAGCGCAACTGCAAGATCTTGATGAGCAGCTTGCAAGTCAACTTAATGCCCTTAAAGAAAATTTAAAATCTGAGCTTAATAAACATAAAGAAGAAATACAAAATTTAAAAGATCAGTTGCCTCATAATTACCGCTTAAATTGTTTTGGGTCTTCAGTTAGATCGACTTTACAAGGGATAAATCTTAAAGATGGAATGGCGTATTCTATAAGTCAGGTTAAAAATATATATAAGAATGGAATTCAGCCATTCAATGCTAAATTATTAATTCCGAATATCGGTTCAAACAGAGAACCATCTTTACTAGCTACTGCTAAAAAAACTGCATTAACTATTATCGGTTTTAATAATAGTGGAGCACCTCATGTTCCAATTGCAGATCGAAAAAATAGACAGAAACTAAGAATGTTGCTGAGGAATTATAAGCAACAGGTCTATCAATCACCCTAATAGAAAAAATCTTCAATACCCCCTGCTTTTAGCGGGGGGTATCTACTTATTTTTATAAAAAAAAGACCATGATTATATTGTAATAATTATTTCAATAAATAAGATATTTTTTGAATTAAAAGAAATAAATTTACTTTATATGTAAATATTTCATAATATATTCCGCGCTAAATAATAATTTTATTTTTATAAGGAGAAATGAAATGTCTATTTCACATTTAACATTTGAGAGGAATTTTAATGGCGCAGCTGTAGATCCTCAACAATTAAGAAAAATTAATAAACTTGAAGCAAAAATTAATGGTCTAGGCTTTAAGTTGCAAAGCCAAGGGCGCGAGGTTAGCGGGATATTGCCTCTAAGAAATCTTGCTGAACACGGAGATCGCGTAACAGACTATATTGAGAAGTTAGAGTGCGTTTGCGCATTAATTAATAAAGCTAGGCGACTAACTTTTGGAGCTCGTGGAATTTATGGATCAGCATTGATATTTCAAGGAATAAAGTTTGCTGGAAATATTAGTTTAGGAGTTGTTAATGCAGTAATTTTCGCTCCTTTGGGAGGAGATCCAGGTAGGCTTATTCCTCATGAGGTTCATGCTACAGCAAGAGCTGCGTCATTGATATTTGACGCAATTGCATCCAAAAAAATTACATGTAAAGATCGAATACAAGCTATTGAGGAAACAAAAGGTATTTTGCGTACACAAGCAGAGCAGCAAAGAACTCATTTACATGCTGAAACAGAGAGGAGTAATGTTGGATTACAAGATGAAATAAGACAGTTAGAAGCTGAAATAGCAGAAAAAACAGCTGACGTACAATCGCTAGAAAGCACTTTAAGCCAAATGGGGCGTGCAGCAGAGCATAGCCTAGTTAGACCTCAAGAGGTTTTTTTCAATTCTCTTCAGAAAAAAAATGAGGATCTACAAAGAGAAATAGAGGATTTAACAAGCATACTTGAGCAGAAGAAAGAGGACCTACCAAGGAGGGTAGAAGCCCTTAGAAATGATCTTGAGATGCAATTGCAAGAGATCAATGAGCAGCTTACAAGGGAGCTTGATAAACTTGAAAATGATCGTAAAGTAATGGTTGAGCAGCTTAATTCAGATATTACAAAGTTAAGAGCTACCTTACCTAGTAAACATCGTCTTTACCGTTTTGGATCATCTTTTAGATTCACTTTACAGAGTACGAGCCTAATAGGGGGAAGGAAATATTCTTGGAAGAAGGTTAAAGATTTATGGAAAGGGGCCTCTGAAGTTGATGTTGAATTTGTGATTAATAGAATATGTTCAAAAAGAGGGTTTGAGCTGAAAAAAACCGCAAAAAAAACTGCATTAACCCTTTTGGGTGTTAATGTGAATGGGACACCACATGTGCCACTTTCAGATCTAGTTATTTCAGGTAGGTTTACTAGAATTGAAAGTCAATATAAATACGAATTATCTCGGAAAGATTAATAAAAAAAAGTTATAATACAATGGAAATTATTAGCTTTCAGAATTAATGATTTCTTTAAGAGGCTCTTTTAAAGAGCTATAACTTTTTAACTTATTTGTAAATCGGTTATAGCCTGCTAGGATTCCTAGCAGGCCAAAGAACATAATTTTCCCTTGTTGGAAAAATAAAAAAAAGTAGTCACATAAACCAATAAATAAAAACCCTACCATAAAAGAAATTAAGAGCAATTTTTCCAATGTAATGCTTTTAAGGCTCTCTTTAAAAATAAAAAATAAAAATAATAAAAAAGAGCAAAGGCTCATTATTCCAGTTTCAGCTCCAAGTAAAAGATAAATATTATGAACTGTTGCTCCACTTAGACTAGAATCATAGGCAATGGTGCCTAAATAAGCATTCGAGTTAGGAATAAACTGATCATAACCCACCCCAAGAATAGGGTGGCTTTTCATCATGTTTAGAGCTATCAGACTGTAATATATTCGGGCATTGTTGGAACCATTCGATAATTCACTATTACTAACAATTCCACCACGATTGTTCACTTGTGGATAAAAAATATACCCATTAAACAAAAAGGAAGCTCCAATCAATAGCATTATCAGAAAAATTGTTTTTTTTAGTTTTATCTTTGCAAAAGTTAGAAAAAAGATAGAGCTAATAAAAAAACCAAAAATAGCACTTCTTGAAAAAGTGACAATAAGGCATGTGGATTGCAAAAAAAACATGAGAATAAAAAACCCCTTTTCCCATCTTTTCTTCTCAAGTACTGCATATAAGGTACTAAGCATGGAAATGCTTAAAAAAGCACCTAAAATATTGGGGTGAGGGAATGTTCCATGTGCTCGAAAGATAGAGGTTTTAGCTGTTTTAAAAAGGTTAAATATCCATACCTTTCCACCTGTCGGGATCATAGCATAATTTATATTCGATTTAAATTTAGGCTCTCCCAGTTTGTAAAGACCTAAGGGATGCTGTAACAGATAATGATAGAGGCCAATAAAGCTTTCTACCGTTCCTATTAAGGCCAAAAGAAAAAATATTTTTCTTAAGAAGTTAGAAGGATCATTTTTTGCGATGACGCTTGCTGTGAAAATAAATAGCAATACAGAGAAAAAAAGTTGATGGATCTTTAGAAGTGAGTGGCTTAAATTTGCTGTTTTAGAAAAAAGAACTGAGAACAAGCTAAAAATAAAAACAATCCAAAGGTATTTATTTTCATTTTGAAAAATTAAACTTGTTTTTTTCTTAGCTGTAATTAAAAAACTAATAAAGCAAATAAAAATAATAATATCAGTTAAATAAATGTTAAGATCTTTACTTAATTGATAAGCCGGGGAATGAAAAAATATTTTAGAAATTACATGGTATAGTCTGTGTTCAAAAGGCTTATATTCAAAAGCAAAGTATCCAATAATAAAAAGAATAGATAATTCTAAAAATGAAAGCCGAAAAATTTTTAAGGTTTTTTGCATTTAAACTAAGGTTTTAGGAAAACATTTTTTTATAATCTTATTATAAGAGGCGCCTTTATATGGCTTGTTTTCGAATTAAGGTAAATGTTTTATCTAAAATTCCTTTAAGTTCATCCAGTAAGTCTTGTAAGTTTTTAGAGTATTCTATTTTTGAAGTAGTATCATCCATTTTAGGTCCAGCAGCATAGGTTGTAATAAGCTTTAAGGATTGGGTTTCAAAACTATGCAATAGTCCTTTCAGTTGTTCAAAAAAAACACAACCTAGTGTATTGATTTTTTCGGAAAGATTAGCTAAATCAACTTGCAAGTTTGTTAAGTTTAACTCTAGCTGTTTAGGATTTCGAATAAATTCATGAATAGATTTATTAACTTCAACATCTAACTTTTTAAAAAAAGTTTCTAAGGTATTTTCTAACTGATTATAAAGTATTTTAGCGTCTGACATAGCTTCCTTAAGTTCAAATTCTTTTTGACATATTTTTTTCTTTCTTTCAATTATAAAGATGAGTATTTGTGAAAAAAAGGAGGGAAGTTATGAATTCATTAGTTGCACCTATTGTGACAATAATTGCTGGAATAGCAATTCTGATTTTTCCAAGGTTGCTAAGCTACATTGTTGCTTTTTATCTAATTTTAGTGGGTATTTTAGAGCTTGTAATTCGCATGAACTAATGTTCTTTTCGGGTTTCTTCGGTACTTTTTATTTGTTCTTTTAACTTGGGAAAGTTGGCAATAAGAGCGCCGAAGTCACTTTTTCTAATAGCTAAAATATCAGAAGGATCGACACACTTTACCGTGGCATTTCTTCTTTTTTCATTCAAAAGTGACATTTCTCCAAAAAACTCACCTTCACCTAGATTGGCAACATGAACATCCTCGCCTTGCTTTTTCTTTAAGATTTCTACTTTACCTTTTACTATTATATAGAGGTAGTCGCCAATATCTCCTTCATGGAAGATAATGTCTCCAGGTTCAAAGTGAAGAGAGTTAATTCCTTGAGAAGGAGAAAGCTTCAATTGCACAGCTTCAATAGGAATAATCATATCTAAAAACCAAGAAATAGCTACTTTCAACTTTCTATCAAATCCAGGGAGTTTCATCCAATAAATCAGCCGCCACATAAACCAGGCTACAAAACCTGAGATCTTAATGAACCCAAATAATTCGGCCACGGCGCTGTGATGGCCAAGCGCTCCCAGCATCCCTAAGCTTTTGAATTTAAATTCGGTTTTACTTCTTCCATTTATGACGTTGACAATATTTCGAGCTAGTACTTTTGCCTCCCTAATAGCAAATTGGGCAGTAGGTGGACATGTTGATCCTGTTTGAAGGTCAGGTATTTGAGCACAGTCGCCAATAGCCCAAATGCAATCTTCTCCTTGTACTTGCATAGTTGCATCGACTTTAATTTTCCCCTTTTCTTGAGGTAATTTTAGGTGTTCCAATAAAGGATTGGGAGAAGAGGGGACTGTTGAAATTACCGTTTTACTATTTAGTTTTGTTTCATCATCGAGTATTGCTCCAGCAGGAGTTGCTGTAGCCAGCCTTTTACCAAATTGGATATCTACCCCTCTTTTTTGTAAAATTTTACCGGCATAATTACTCAGTGATTCACTAAGTTCCCTTTCCAGCACTCGTTCTTTACTATGAATCAAATAGACTTTGACTAGGCCTGGGTCAATTGTCGGATATTTTTTGGCTAAATTACGAACTAAGTCATTAATCTCTGCTGCGATTTCTGTTCCAGAAAAACCGCCGCCTCCAATTACATATGTCAATAAAGCTTTTTTTAGCTCTTCGTCAGCTTCTGTGGAAGCAGCTTCTATGGTATCAATAATATGATTTCTAATTCTTAGAGCATCTGACAAATTTTTAAATGGCAAGGCATGCTCATGAAGACCAGGTGTTGCTCTAAAATCAGTTACATTGCCTAAGCCAACTACTAAATGGTCATAGTGTACAACTGAGGGCTTATGGGAAAATTGTGGGTATAAATTAATTGCCTTCTTTTCTAAGTCAATTGACTCAATATCCCTAATATATAGCGTTGTTTTAGGAAGTCGTCTTTGTAAAGAGCTCACAGTGTCTATAATTCCCACAGAGCCGCCGACTACTTCTGCTAGCATGGGCTGATAGACAAAATAATTTTCCCTATTGATTAATGCAATCTCGTAATCTTTGATTTTTCCAAGTTGTTTTTCTAAATGCATAGCGGTATACACACCGCCAAAACCGCCACCTAAGATTACTATTCTTTTCTTACTCATATTTTTCTTTTAATTCACTTTACTTTTTTTTTCACATGATAATTTGCGAAATAATTCATTTTTCATTTAAGGTGCAATTTAACGTGTGTTTGAAGGATGTCTTTGCAAGATCAAATATTTAAAAAAATTAATAAGCAATATACACCTCTAAGTTTTTTTGCTAATCCAAAGGATGAGGCAGAGTTTTTTGAGTATTGGAAAAGATATTCCAAAAGAATGATTGAAGCCCAAGACCCTTCTTTAGTAAAAAAAGTTAGCCGACTTTTCAAAAGCATAGAAAGCAAAAAAAATGATGACGTTTTCGTCAAAGACTTAGAAGTTAAAAAAGTTAATGATCTAGTTGGATGGGGAGTCTTTGCCAAAAGAAAAATCCCTAAAAAAACCATCCTGACTCATTATGCCGGGATCATCAAAAAAGATCGTCAGGTAAGCAATAAAAATCGTCATGTCTTTGGATTTTCTGGAACGGAAAAACTAAAAGATTGGGTAATTGATTCTGAGCGTGTTACTAATATGGGCTCTTTAATAAATCACTCCAACAACGGGAATGTAGAGGCGATGGAATATTACGACAAAAAAGGGCCTAAAATTGTTTTCGAGACGATTCGTGATATTGAAAAAGGACAAGAGCTTACCTATGATTATGGAGAGGGCTACTGGAAAGGGTTAAAAGAAAAACCACGATAGACTATGCCTAACTTTGTATTAGCCGCTAGACATGCCAAGCCTAAAAAAACTACTTATGAAGAAGATCCTCCCTTAAGCGAAGAGGGGATTTTAATAGAAGAAAAAGTGGCAAAGCTTCTTGTTAAAGAAAATATTAACATAGATGTCATTTATACTTCGCCTCTTCTTAGAGCAAGACAATCTGCTGAAATCATCGCCCAATATATTCCTGCTCCTATTTTTGTGGAAAATACTCTAGGAGAAGGCTTTGATAAAAATGTATTATTAGAACTTATTTTATTTTCAAAAGAAAAGTCCATGACTACCTGCTTCATGGGACATGCTCCTACAATGGCAGAGTTTGTAAATGACTTGACAGGCTTCAATGCCTTGCCTAATGGATTAGATAAAAGCTCTATTGCACTTTTAGAGTTTCCAAACGAGATCGCTTTCCATAAAGGAAAATTAAAAAAAAATTTTCCTTAAAATTATGAAAAATTTGCTACCCATAAATTTTTGACATCTATCAAAATGGAAAGTGAAAAACAAAGGTCAAAATATGAAATTTACTGAATCACATGAATGGATTTCATTACAGGACAATATTGCAACTGTAGGGGTTACCGATTTTGCTCAAAATGAACTAGGTGAAATAGTTTATGTTGAACTCCCCAAAGTAGGCATGCAGGTAGAAGCAGGTGAAGAAGTATGTGTATTAGAGTCAACAAAAGCAGCTGCTGATGTATATAGTCCTGTCTCAGGTGAAATTATTGAGGTTAATCATTCACTGGATCAAGAAACAGAAAAAATTAACGAATCTTCTGAAAATGAGGGCTGGTTATTTAAAATAAAACTTACAAATCCTTTAGAGTATAAAGGACTTTTAACATTAGAAGAATATCAAAACTTATTAGATTAAGGGGTTCCTTCTAAATCTTTCGTTTGTTCGATAGAAGCAGGGGTTTGAGCCTCTTCCATTTCATCTAGATTAATCCCTGTTAAAGCTAAAAATCCGAGTGCCATCAGTCCTGTAGTTATAAAAGTAATACCCATTCCTTTTAAATTAGCTGAAACATCTGAATACTTAAGTTTTTCCCTAATCGAGGCAATAAGGGCAATAGCCAACCACCAACCAATTCCTGAGCCCAATACATATACCATATTAGGTATAAGAGGGTATCCCCTTGCCGTTGCAAAAAGGCAAGCTCCTAAAATGGCACAATTTACTGTAATCAATGGAAGGTAGACTCCTAAAGCAGAGTATAAAGCAGGCGAAAACTTATCGATGACGATTTCCAATACTTGTACAAAGGCTGCAATAACAGAAATATAAATAAGCAGTTCTAAAAAGTTAAGATTAACACCACTTGCATCGATACCTAAATTAGACAGCCAAGTTAATGCGTTAGGAGCTGTGATGAATCTATGAACAAACCAGTTAATTGTCCCAGAGACAAAGATGACAAAAGTAACCGCTTTTCCAAGGCCATTGGCTGTTGACATTTTATTGGAACAAGCTAAATAGGAACACATGCCAAGAAAATAGAAAAGTAAAATATTTTGAATAAAAACTGACTGAATTAGTAAGCCCAATAAATTTGTAAGACTATATTCTCCTAACCACATTAAAAGGACCTTTTTTGATTAATAATGTTAGCAATCCAAATAAATCCACCTAAGATAAAGAAAGCAGCCGGAGCGAGTGGCATTAACCCAAAGTTCACATAGGCACTAGGATTTTGAGGTGTTGCATAAAAGAAAGTAGGAATGATTTGAAATCCAAAGAAAGACCCAAAACCAAAAATTTCACGTATGGCTCCCACGGAAATGATAACATAGCCATAACCTATTCCTGCAGCAAGACCATCTAAAAAAGCTGGGATGGGAGGGACATTTTTAGCCATACTTTCAGCTCTTCCCATGACTAAACAGTTAGTGATAATAAGCCCCACAAATACAGATAAAACCTTTGACATCTCAAAGAAGAACGCTTTAAGAAATTGATCCACAATAATTACAAACATGGAAATGATGGCAAGTTGGGCTATCATGCGAACATTGTCAGGTGTAATTTTTCTAATAAGAGAGACAAAAAAGCTGGAAAAGGCTGTTACGAAAGATACTGCTATTGCCATGGTAAGTGCCACTTGTACTTTAATGGTTACTGCCAAAGCGGAACAAATACCTAATATCGCTACAAGTATTTGGTTATTCCTCCATAAGGGGTCTAAAAAATAGGCTTTGTACGGCTTTGTCATGGACTTACATTCTCCTGATGTACCTTTAATAAAAAGGGACGGTATTTTTCTAAAACATTCCTATAAGCATTGGTTACTCCCATTCCTGTTAAGGTAGCGCCCGTTATCCCGTCTACAGCGCTATCTGACTTAGGTGAGGAACCGTATAC
>JASFVE010000015.1:0-29654 GCA_050049995.1 Chlamydiota bacterium
CCCATTGACAGTTTGCCTCATTCTAATATCAAAACGAATAGAAGAGCTGATATTATTTGCTTTTCTAAAAACAGCTCAGAGGAGCTTTATCCTTTACTCCTTATAGAATGTAAAGCCGTTCCTATTTCAGAGGATGTTTTCAGGCAAGTGGAAGGATATAATACGGTAGTTAAAGCATTTTTTTTTACTGTCGTGAATCAAACAGAAATTTTTACTTGTTGGCTTAATGAACAAAAAGAAAGGAAAACAATAAACTACCTGCCAACGTATCAGCAGTTAATAAAGGCGGCTTATGGATAAGAGAGTTTTATGTGTATATGGGGCATCAGACATTGCTTCATTGCAAAAAAAATATGATCTTGAAGAAACATATTTAGTTTTTTTAGAAGATGACCAACAAGAATACGAAGCAAATAAATCTTTAGCAGATCAAAATAGTACATATATATATTTTATTGACTCTATTGTAAGGCTCGAACCAATTCTAAAAGAAATTGCTTGGAAATTCCTTTTTCTTGAAATTGAGCTGCAAGCATCTAGTAGCAACAAAGAGACAAAAAGAAAAGAGTTTGAAGAAATTCAAAAAGCTTTTGATCTGATTGTTGATGGGGTTTTCTTGTCAGCTTCTGATTATTCAGATTTTGGGCTGACTACTATTTTCAATATTTATAGAAACCTATTTCAGGTAAGTTCTTTCCACACCCTTAAGGGAATTTCTCAAAAGTTTTTGCAAAAACCTGCTATTATATGTGGAGCCGGCCCATCTTTAAATGAAGCAATTCCTTTTTTGAAAAAGCTAGACAATCAAGCTCTTATTTTTGCAGGAGGTGCAGCGCTTGAGGTTTTAAAAAAAGAGAATATAACGCCTCACATAGCAGCATGCTTAGATAAGTATGCTGAGAATATTGAAACATTTGAGAGTGTTCCCACGTTCTTTTCTTGGAAAATACCACCTAAAAACTTATCTCATCCCTCTTCTTTGAAAGTACTTTGCTCTACTAAGAGTCCTTATCTTTTTGATAAATGGATAGAAGAAAACCTAGGATTGTCTTTTGATACAATTGATATGGGATGGACTGTTACAACTTTCATGACTTCTTTAGCTCTTTATTTAGGTTGTGGTCCAATCATTTTTGTTGGATGCGATTTATGTTTCAATGACAAAAAGATGTATGCCGATCATGTAAAAAAAGAGCATTTTAATAAGAAATTAGAAAAAGACCACATTGTATGCTTAAATAAAAATAAGGAAACAGTAAGAACGCAAAAAGACTGGCTGATGGCTTCTTTTTGGTTTCAAAGTACTGTTAAAAAACATAAAAGCACGCAATTTTTCACTACTTCCCGCAATGGTCTATCCTTGGGTGATCGAGTACAAGATTTTTCTTTAGAGCAACTTTTAGATAGTCCAGGCTTTGACTGTACAAAAGAGATAAACTCCTTGCTTTTAGATCTTCCGCTTTATGAACCTAATGTCGATCAGATGTATCATTTTATTAATGAGGAAATCAGTAATGAGCTGGAGTTTGTTAATAAAAGATTAGAGACAATGCAAGGTATGTTTGACAGGCAAGAATATCATTTTTCAGAAAGCTGGAGGCAAAGCTGGTCTTATCAATATATTCTTTTTCCTTTATGGGAAATGATGAAATATCTTTATATTAGGAATATCAAACAAGATAATCTCTTTTCTTTTACTTTGGAATTATATAAAACTCTTTATTTTAAAGATGTTTTAGAAAAACACAAAAAGTTAGTAGAAAAATTTAATGCAAGAACTGAAATATCTAATACAAAATGAAACACTTATAATAGTTGATCCTGAATTAGATATTTGTATAAGGGCTCCCTTTGACTTAGTAGACCAAAGAGTTACTTTTTATCCATCTGGCAAAATTAAATCTAAAGTTTATTATAGAGAAAAGGAATTACATGGACCGTCCAGCTTTTACAGCCAAGAAGGGGTTTTATTGGCAAAAACATGGTTTTGCTCAGGACTTAAGCAGGGTAAAGCTTATAGGTATTATAATAGTGGTAAAATCTATGCTCTTTTAAGATTTAAGGATGGAATGAAGCAAGGAACTCATAAATATTTTTACGATTCAGGTCAAATCAAAACAGTATTATATTACTCAAAAGGAAAACTACAAAAAACAGCGACTTTATATAGACCCAATCAAGAAATAAAAATGGAAATGCACTTTGAAAACGAACTTAGTACACAATAGCAACTCAGATATCTCTACTTATCTTGTAGCCAATAAGAATACGTTTGAAGCTTTTCAAATTAATTTAGACCTTTTGATGGAAAAAGCCCCTAAAATTGGTTTGTTTGCGCATACATTTCCCTGTACTTATCAGTTTTTTTATACATCTTCGAATGAACTGAATGCTCAAAAAGATGAAAAAATGATCTATCTAGAGGAGGCTATTTCAGAAGAAGTCCTTCACTGGAAAAAACAGATAAATTTAGAAAATAAAGATGCGATATATATTTATGGAATAGGACTTGGCTATGATTATTTAGCTTTAAAAAATTGGTTGAAGCTCGATGAGAAAAGAGATCTTATTTTTTTAGAAGATGATGAGGAAATATTTTCTGTATTTTTACACACAGAATTAGCGACTGAAATTTTAAAAGATCCACAAGTGCATTTTTATTTTTTTCATGATAATGAAAAAAAACATGATGCAATTTTAGACTTAATCGATACTTTCCCCATTAATAATATTGATGTAGTTTTACCTACATGCCACCATATTAAAAATGAGAGGAAATTTCAAAATCTTAGATTGCATATTTTGCGAAAATCCTTTTTAACCAATGCCATTTTTAATGATAGAATAAATTCTCAAGTCCCTTTTCAAAATTTCTTAGAAAATACCAGTAAAATTCCTGAATCCTTTTATGCAAATAATTTAAAAAATTCCTTTAAGAATATACCGGCGATTATTTGCGGTGCAGGTCCTTCTTTGGAAAAAAGCATACAACCTTTAAAGGAGCTTGAAGATAGAGCTCTTATTTTTGCTGGAGGCTCTACCATTACAGCCTTAAGCAGGGAAGGGGTAATGCCTCACTTGGGGATGGCTTTGGATCCCACCGAAGAAGAATATGACAGGCTTAAAAATAATTTAGCCTTCGAAGTCCCTATTTTATACTCCACTAGAGTATATCCTAAAGTTTTTGAAACTTTAAATGGTCCACTAGGCTATATGAGGGCAGGAATTGGGGGCGTTCCAGAGCTTTGGCTAGAAGAAGAGCTTAACCTGCAAGGGGAGTTAATAGGAAATACAGTTCATGAAGAAGCTTTGTCTGTTACTACTTTATGTATTGCCATGGCAAAATTTATGGGATGCAACCCCATTATCTTAACGGGTTGTGACTTGTCTTATAGTGAAAATCGAAGGTATGCCAAAGGGGTCATTGCAGATGAGCTGAATGGGTTGCCCAAAGAAGAGCTTATTAAGAAAAAAGATATTTTTGGGAAGTATGTTAATACAACAGTACAATGGATTATGGAATCGACAGCTATATCTGAGTTTGCTCAGGCCTCTTCTGATTGTCAGTTTTTTAATGCGACAGAAGGAGGTCTAGGCTTCAACTGCATCCCTAATAAAAGCTTAAGTGACCTTTCTCAAGAATTTCTGCAAAAAAAGTATGACTTGCGATCTTGGCTTCATAGCGAAATTGAAAGTAATAACTATCCATTAGCTATGAAAGAGGAAATTACCCATTTATTGCATAAGCTGTCTCAAAGTATCGATAATTGTGAAGTTTATACAAAAATAATCATTGAAGAGTTTGAGAAGGCAAAGACTGATTCCTATCAGTCAGGAAGAATGGTCTTGGCTGAAATGGACCTTAAAGAAGAAGATGCTTACTGCTACCTTTTTTATGATCTATTTCATTATTTAGAAAAGCTTTTTCAAAGAACTTATAAAAATAAAATATATGAAAATGACTGGAAGGCTAATAAAATAAAATGGGAGTGGTTTCATGAAAAAGTAAAAGAGTATGCCCACATTATTCATAATTTTTTAGACCATAACTCTTGAGCTTATTTCTAAGCGTTCTTTCTGTAATTCCAAGTGTTTTAGCTGTGTTAGATCTATTATTTTGTTTAGCTCTTAAAGTATGTAAAATGTAGTACTTTTCGATTTCTTTAAGAGATTTACCTTCTAAAGAGTTTGAAGGGGTTTCTTTTGTTGCAATATTTTCTAGAAAAAGATGTTCAGGTTCAATTAAAATCCCATCATCTAAAACTAAAGCTCTTTCAATCACATTTCTTAATTCTCTCACATTTCCGGGCCAGTTATATTTTGTAAGTTTTTCTATTGCATTTGGTGATAATGTTTTTCTTTCTTTTTTTTGTTCATTGCCTATTTTTCTGATAAAAAATTCTGCTAATGGAACAATATCTGCTTTTCTCTCTCTTAAAGGTAAAATATGGATAGGAACCACATTTAGTCGATAGTAAAGGTCCTGTCTAAACGCATTTGTTGCAATAGCCTTTGCCATGTCTCTATTGCTGGTAGATATGAATCGTACATCTACTTTAATAGGGTTAACTCCTCCAATTCTTTCAAACTCTTGCTCTTGAATAGCTCTTAAAAGCTTAGGCTGCATTAGAAGGGGGATTTCAGTTACTTCATCTAATAATAATGTGCCTGAATCTGCACGTTCAAACCTGCCCACTCTTTTTTGTAAAGCTCCTGTAAATGCTCCTTTTTCATGGCCAAAAAACTCAGATTCAATAAGGGTGTCTGGGATAGCTGGACAGTTCACTGTAATAAAAGGCTTATGTTTTCTTTTTGATAAATTGTGAATAACGCGGGCAATGACTTCTTTTCCTGTTCCTGATTCTCCAGAAATAAAAACACTTGCTGAGCTTTTTGCGATCTTTGCGATATCTTTTATAAGAGTTTTCATGGCACTGCTTTCAGCTACAAATTCGGACGTCGAAGACATTTCTTCTTTTAGGAATTCATTTTCTTCTATTAAAGCAACTTGTTCTTCTGCTTTTTGCAAGATTGTTTCAATAGCATCAGGAGAAAATGGCTTGATCAAATAATGAAATGCTCCTTTTTGCATAGCTTCTACGGCAGTTTCTACACTGGCATGAGCCGTCATCAAAACGACAGTTGTCTTAGGATCATGTTTTTTTATAAAGTTTAGAACATCTAGCCCTGTTTTATGAGGCATTTTTAGGTCAGTAATAACCAAATCAAAAGTGCTTTTCTTTAAAACATTGATTGCTTCGAGGCCGTCTTCAGCTGTAGTGATGATTTTTCCTTTTCTTACTAGTGTGTCTTTTAAGAACGATCTAAGAATTGCCTCATCATCAACGACTAATATTTTTTCAATTGCCATAACTATCTCCTAAGGGGCAATATAATTGTAAAGGTTGTCCCTTTCCCCAGTTGGGAGTGGACGTCAATTTTGCCATTATGTGCATGTATAATTTTTTGGACTTCAGATAATCCAAGCCCATTTCCTTTCTTTTTCGTCGTAAAAAAAGGAGAGAAGATTTTGTCAAAATCTTTTGTTTCAATTCCTTTTCCAGTATCTGAGACAGTCAAAACACAGGAAAGGTCTCTTTTCATTAAGGAAAGGATTATTTTTCCACCGCTAGTCATAGATTGATAAGCATTCATGACAAGATTTAATAAGACTCCATAGATCGCATCGGCATCAATAGGAGCAAGTAGTGGATCTGAAGATATATGAAGGTCAACAGAAATATTTTCAGGGCAGTTAGGGTCTACCTTAATGTGTTTCGCAAGCTTTTTAATCAAAGGAACCATGTTTTCTGTTTTAGGACTGATAGATACCGGCCTGCTATAATGTAAAATGGTAGTCACTAGCTTTTCTAAGCTTTTAGTTCCACTAATAATATGTGTTGCCATTTCTTGCATTTCAGGATATTTCTCTAAATCCCTATACAATAAAGTAGCGTATCCTCTTATTCCTCCGATGGGATTCCTAATTTCATGAGCTACAGCAGCGGCCATTTCTCCAAGCTCTTTTAGGCGGTTGTTCCTATTTGCTATTAGCTGCAGTTGTTGTACTTCTGTTACATCTCGTAAAAGGAGGATAATTCCTTGGGAGTCTGTAGGGCCTTTATGGACAAAATTGGCAAAAATTTCTATTTCGATTTTTTCTTTATCCTGTGTAGTCAAAGTTAAATATGTTTCTTTTTGTGAAAGGCCAAAATTAAGTGCGTTTGAAATAGAAAACCCAAAAAAATCATCTGGGAAAAAGTGGTTAAATGATTTAAATAGAATGTCTTCCTTATTTACTTTCAAAATTTTTTGGGCAGCTTCATTGTATAAAGTGATAATTTTTTGCTTATTAACGAAAATGATTCCTTGAGAGATATTTTTTAAAAAAGTCTCTAAGTAAAGGGTTACGGAACTAAGCTCTTTATTGACACTTTGGAAGTCTTCCTGTAATTTTTCATAAGATTGTTTTAATCTAGCAGCCTCTTGAGAAAAAAGGGAAAAAGCTTTGGCCAAATGTTGCATGCCTTCAGCTATCGATTCGCTGTTTACAGCTTTTTCAGCAGTTTGTTGAAGTTGCTCGATTAATGAGTCGGACATATTTACCCCTATAGTTTGGACTATAAGGATTTTCAAAAATTAATAAAAAAGTTTTTCATGAAATATAGTTTTCTGGTTCTTCCATTGCTTTTTTTACTGGGGTGTTCAGGTCTGGAAAAAACAGAGTACAATAAAATTAGAAAAAAAAACTGCTCAGGCGAGTACATTAAAAGAAGTCGTGCTGATAAGTATGAAATAGATCTTGTACCCTCCCAAAAAAAACAGGAGTTATATTCTTGGGAAGATCCTAATAGAGAGTATCTTCCAAAAATTACTAAGGACTTCTTCCGCTGTAAGGGTAATCCCTTGAACCCACCTAACAATAGCCTTAAAGATTGTGAGGGATCACATCGACATAGCCTTCCAATCATTCATGGAAAAGAAGGAATCTACCCTATATTGATAGAGGTCTTAAACTATATTCAAACTAAAACCAAACAAAAAGTAGCTATTACTTGTGGTCATAGATGCCCAAAACACAATGCTTATTCCCAGCCATCCAAAATTAAATCACTACACATGTATGGAGCAGAGGTGGATTTTTATGTAAAAGGATATGAAGACAAGCCTTTAGCTATTATTGATTTAATCGAAGAGTATTTTCAGAGGCAGCCTCGCTATAAAAATAAAGGGCTATACCTTAATTTTAAAAGGCAGAATAAAAAAGGCGTTCAAACTCCTCAGTGGATAAATAAAGAGATATCTATAACTCTTTATTTAAAAACAGAAGGTAGGGACTTCGATAATAGACATCCTTATCCTTATATCAATATTCAGGTTAATTATGACCGAGATCTAAATGAAAAGATAACTACAGTAAACAATCCTCGCTATATGCAATGGTAAACTGCTAATTAATTAGCAGTGCTTCCGCATCAGTATCCTCTTTATTGGTCTTTTGTTTTTTATGAAGCTGATAAGCTCGGAAAGAAGAAGTGATGCATGCTAAGGCTGATGCCACTAATAAGCTTAGACATAAAACCTTAGTAGAGTGAATAGCAGGAAGTGTCGATTCACAAGTTTCTTGTAAAGATTGAGAAGTCTCAAGAGGACTTTCTATATACTCTTTAAAAACAGAAATTTTAGGGAAAAGGTTTTTGAAGATGGTATATCCAGCGTCAATCATCACCTTAAAAGTTTTATCTGCATGGTAAAGTGCATGACCTTCTTGAGCTATTTCTACCAGGATAGGAGCTTTTGAACAAAGACTTCCAATTTTGCTAGCTGAGCTTTCAACTAATATATAGCCTGCAGAGAATATACCAGTGGATACCGCTGAATAAAGAGGGGAAATTATATCTATAGGTTTCATAAGATGAACACCCTAGTCAAAAAATTGCTAATTTATCAAGAGATAATTTTACTTTCTAAATAACTGGGTACTCATTATCCTATTTCTTTTTGCCGATGTGGCGGAATGGTAGACGCGGTAGATTCAAAATCTACTCTTCGCAAGAGGGTGCTGGTTCGAGTCCGGTCATCGGCATATTTTCCAAAAACATTTTCTAAGATGATGTCTGTGTTACTTAACTAAAATTTAGAATCTTTTGATTACCTATGAAAACTCACAAGTAGGGTAGAGGAATCAAATCCCCTTCTAAAAAAAGGTTAATCGAGTAGAGTAATTCCCCATTTAAGCTAATTACAAAAATAATGGGGTAGATTTATGACTTCACAAGTATCTATGGTAAGCTGCAGAAGATATGCTCAAGAAGAAATTGAAGAGACTTTAAAAGCATATGATGTTCTTCGCTATGATAGCGAGATTAATGCAAAAGAAATCAACAGTATATGTCTCAAAATGGGATATCTCTGTTCAGGTAACAAACAACATTATGATAGCCTAGCATCGAAATTAGTAAACCGCATTTATGCTATTACAGAAGATGAGACTGAAAGAGGGAAATTATTTTCCTATGCGAATAGAAATATTGTTATTGGAAAAAATTATGGCATCCTATCTAAAGTAGAGGGGAATTGATTAAATTTGATAGATTTTGCCCCTCAGGCAACTGGTAAACTTTTCAGTGAAGGGGGGCATGATTTAATTGTTAAAAATTCTTTTACTTCATAATCTGTGCTCTAAGTTCCATTCATTCTTTTATAGATAACAGAGGAATTGCCTATGAGCTCACAGTTTTCTATGGAAACTTGCAAACTCCATTCTCAAGTAGAAATTTGGGAAGCTTTAAGATGCTACCGTGTTAATAAATATCAGAGTATACTTGAGCAAAAAGTTAATGATCTTTGTCTAGAAATGGGGTATCTGTATAGCGATGACAAACTTAAGCTCAAAGACTTATTTCAAATGCTGACAAATCGCATTAAAGAAATTACCGAAAATGAATCTGAAAGGCTAAAATTATCGCAATATGCAGATAGAGTCGTTGTTATCGGTAGAAATTATCGTATTTCTACAAGTAATAGCTTTTAAGAAAAAACTGACTAAAAAAATGTTAGGAAAATATTTCCCATCTTAATTAAGATGAACTACTTTACAAGGAAGGCTATGGCTAAGTTAGATATTCCACCTCCAGAAGGAGTCTTTCACTCTGAAAGACCTGATAATAGTGACTCATTGTCAAGAGATCTAGAAAATCATATTAAAGATATCTTAAAAGCACATGTTAAGCCTATTATAGAAGAAAAAATTCGTGAGCTCTATCACTTCTTGCATAAACATAGACTAGATATCGAATCTATTTGTAAAAAGAATGGATGGATGCCAGGAGGAAAAAAGGATTTTCTCCATTCACTTGATCGTTCCATTGAATTTTCTCATGAATATATTACTCACTTTCCAAAGGAGAAACAAAAAGTCCTTCATGGTCAAGTAGTTGAAAGTTCAGAAGAGGTTCTTTTCTTTTTAAATAATGAATTTTCTAATTAATCTACTTTTTATTTAACTTAATTAAGTTAATTGTTCTTTTTTAAATTAATTTGTAATTAATTTCTATTTTGTTAGAATAAGCCCTAGGGGGCGTGAGTTGCCACTAAAGCTTTCAAGAGCGAGCACTGTTACAAAATTAGGGGAGGGAACAATGTCTGACAATCTTGAACAATCTTTTTCTCAAGGGGGATTTTCTCCTGAGAATACATCGCAAAATGTTAGTTCATCTCAAGAAGAAGTAAAAGTAAAAACAGAAACTATGGAGATGGAAACTGTTGAGCCAACAATGGATGAGCAAAGCTACTCTTTAGGAGAAGTGCCTCAAGCCTATCTGTTAGATCCTGAGATTTGCTTGCCATTAAACTCTGACACTTTAAGTCAGCCAGAAGGAAATCTTAACTCTATGGTTGATGAAATTAATCATCACATTCAAGAGGAAGTGGCTTTAATTCAAAAACACCAAAAAAGCGTTGATTACTGGGAAGAGAGAATTGAAAAGAATAAAGCACTTATTCAGAGAAACTTTGAAAAAGCTAGAAAGAACAACGAATCTACTTCTTATGACAAAAGAAACAGAGATTATTGGTGGTCTAGAAGTGAGCAAGTAGAATTAGATTATCAAAATGCTGAAGTTGCTTCTCGTGCTGATGAATGGTCTTGGTTGATCCGAAAATATGGTCTTAAAAACCCAGATGGTTCACCCATTGATGCTAAAAGCTCTATTGTAGAAGAACTTTGTAATGGCGGCTGTAAAAATCTTTCCATGAGATATAGAGCTAGCGGAGATAAATACGAAGAGCTTAAAAGAGAAAGAGAGCGCGAGAATGTGCAGCTTGCAAGGGAAAATGCTAAATATAAAAGTACTAACGAAACGCTTCAAAAATATGTTAGTGCAACTTATGAAGATCATATTGAGCCTTTACAAACTGGTATTCTGCTCTTAAAAGAGTTAGCTGCAAAGCTAAAATCTTATGTAACTCAAGATAGCAATGTAAGCTATGGCGATCTACGAGAGTGGGCAGAGCTGTATCTCAATGAGTTTTTAAAAGATCATTCAGGTGTGAAGCAATCAGTAGTTACTGACTTTAGACGAATTGCTTCTATTCCATTACCACCAGAAAATTGTTAAATAGTGAGGGTCGTTCGCATCTCGCTCGGGGGCGTAAGGGGTAACCCTTACGCCTTTTTTATACATGGCGGTAAATAATGAAGAAAAAGATTTTCTATTTTTCTATTTTTTTAGTTTTTAAGGCACTTTGTGTCAATGAACTACAAATTATAAGCGGAATAGAGGAGTTTTTGTGTTCTCAGCAGAGTCTGCCTAAAACAGAAAGGTTTTCAGGCGCTATTCTTTTAGCAAAGAAGGGTAGAATTATATTTAGAAAAGCAAATGGCAACGCTGCTTTCACAGGAGAAGTTCCCAATAATCTAAATACCAAGTTTTATTTAGGGGCCGTAGGTGATGTATTTACATCAACTGCTATTTATCAATTAGCTCAAAAAAAGAGGATCGCCTTAGATGACCCCATTTCTAAATATCTAAACTGTCGTTGGGGCAGCTCAAAAGCTTTTAAGGAAATTACTATTTTGCAGCTTTTGACACATACGTCAGGATTCGGAAATCTTTCTTTAAATACTAGATATAGTAAAATTTCAGACTTTCAAAAACTCATACAGAAAGAAAAACTGCATTTTTATCCTGGCTGTTCTCAAAAGTATAGTAATATTGGCTATATTTTATTGGCAGCTATTATTGAAGAGGTGAGCCAAGAAAGTTACTGCAGCTATCTTAGGAAGAATATTTTTGATAAAGCCGGGATGCATAATACTGGTTTTTATATGTCAGAGAAAAGTCATACAAATGAAGCATATGGCTACCTTTGTAATGGCACTTCACTTCAACAGTTTAATTATGGTTTAAACAGTCTTAGCGCATTTTCTACCGTTTTAGATATGTTTTATTTTTCTCAATTCCTCCAAACAGAGCAGCTAAATGCATTTCTTCTTAATGTCGCTACCAAGCCATCAGCTCATAGGATCAATTGCGCAAAAGGAAATTGGAATCCTTTTGGGCTTAAAATATGGAAAAGTCCAGATGTTGCAGGACTTATGGGATCTTCTAGTGGTGCTAACGCTTTTTTAGGTATATTTTTAAAAGAGGGGTATACCTTAGTTCTTTTTGCCAATGTCTCTAATGGACAAGATGTCCATCTCTTAAAAAAAGTATATCAATTATTAGGGTATAGTTTGCCTAACTATAATTTCTAAATATTTCAAATTGAAATTAATACTATTTTTTTTATAAGTGACATTAGAGGTTATTGAAGTTTTTTGCCCTATCTGTTATAAATTTTACTGGCGATTCTAGGGAGCTTATAAAGTATGAAATCTTGGATCAAAAATGGGTATCCTCTCGTATTAGAAGTACTTATTATTATCATTTGTTTAGCAATCATTGTTCAGTCTGAAACATTTCAAGAAAAGATATGTCCTCAAAAATACTGGTCTACTAAAGTAGACGAGTTAGAAGGAGATGTTAAGCTAGATCAGTGGAAGGTAAGATCCATAGAACTATCTCTAGAAAAAGAAAAAGCAACCGGCCATTATATGATTCAGGCAGCTATCGATCATGCTAAATCTTTTGGAAAAGATGTAGAGAAAGTGGCGCAAACAGCTGTCAATAGCTATGAAGAAAAGCTTTCCACTCTCGAAAAAGATCTAGAAGCTTCTAAGGAAGCGCTTAGTACCCATCAATTGCAGCTTCTAAATGCAAAGCTGAAATTAGAAAATGAACAGAGATTAGTCAAAAATTAAGCTAAGTCCTTTTTCTAATTCTAATTTAATTTTATTTTGTTTCTCTAAGGGAATATTCTTATCATCTCGATCTTTCAAGGAAAGAACTTCTAATTCAGATGTCTGATTTAAATTAGTAGTAGGGAATTTTAAAATCATTTTATGGCTGCCGTTATGCAAGAAAAACTCTAAAGGGATTTCTCCTCCATTTTGCTGCATAGAAAGTGCAAAGTTACACCTATGTTTTGAAAAAATTGACTGTCCATTGAAGTAGGTATCCAATACATTTGAACCAACGATCTCGTTGAATATGGTAGGAAAAATGTCAACATGGCTAGTAACAACGTTTGAGTTCGTAGCTCGATTGCTATTGAGCTTGTAAATAATAGGTACTGTTGTCTGTGGATTGTTTAAGTGAGTCCCATGAAAAAGCGCTCCATTTTCAAAAAATTCCTCTCCATGGTCTCCTGTAAAAACTAAAATCGCCTCTTCATATAGATTTTCCCGCTTTAATGCAGTAGTAGCGCGGCCTATTAAGTGATCTATATAATTAACAGAATTCTTATATCTATTTTTGATCTTATCCAACCCTTTTTTGGGATTTATTGTTAAGTAGTCAATTTCTTTTGCAATAGGATGAAATTTAGGTGTGAAATCATTATGCCAGCTATATTCTGAATGGGTTGAATCAAGAAATATAATAAAAAGGGTAGCATGGGAATTGTTTTTTAAATCTTTTGAAAAATCTTTGATTGCTTGTAGGTCTCGCTGAGGTGGGGGCTCACCAGTGGCTGTGTAATCCTTGAAAAAATCATAGATTTTTTGACTTTCTCCAAATATTTGGTCTTGCATCTTGAAGTATTTCAAGTCTGCAGAAGTGTATACTCGAATTTGGTACCCTAAATCTTTAAGAAGCTGTAGAGGGATGGCTCCTTGTTTTTGGCTTTTATAGCTATCCCAGTGAAATGGATACATACTGGTAAATATGCTAAACCACGAATGATGAGAAGCATTAGCATTGGCAAAGGTCATAGCAATTTTAGGGCCATTTTCTTGCAGCCTGAAAAGATTGGGAGCAATCTCAGAGGTGATATAGTCTTTCCTGAGCGTCTCGATAATAAAAAGATAGATATTCGGCCTTTTATCAATGTGACTTGCTACTAAAGGTTTATTTAGAGTAGGTTCCTTTAATTTTTTATTAATAACAATTTTCTCTCCATTAGGGGAAAGGAAGGTCGATTTCAAAGGGAGTGTTTTTTGGTACTTCGCATGGATTTCAAAGGGTAAAAGAGATCGAGAAAAAAGATCCAATGTAAGCAAGCTAAATGCTGCGATAACAACTATTTTTCCAATCTGATTAGCGCTTAAATTTAGAGGTTTAGATTTAATGACTTTTTGTGTGATCAGATAAAACATAACTCCGGCAAAAGGAATTATAATTACAGTTCCTATCGACAAAAGGGCCATGGTCAAATTCAAATTAAGAGAGTGAATAGCAGCAAAAAAATGGCTTACCCCGGATGTAAAAAAAATTTTGAAGGCAGATAGGATCGTTGTATCCATCAACTTAACGACGGTATAATCGGCATAGTGCGCTAAAAAAAACAAAAATAAAAGTCCTACATATGCCTTATAGGCAATAGGAGAAATTTTTTTAAAAAGAAACCCAACAAGAATAAATAGAGAGACTTCCAACAGAGCTTGCAAAGCAGAGTAAATGGAAAAAAAAACTTTATATGGTAGATATTCACTTTGAAGAGGTAAAATATGAGATAGGCTCAGAAGAGTTACGTAGATAAGTGCACAAGAAAAATATATATAATTTATTTCATTTTTTATTTTCATTTTACAATCCCAACTTCTAATGGCTAATGTATTCCTTGTGTCCTTTTTAATAAATTTCGAGGTACTTTAAAAGAAATGTTACGCATATTTTGTATTATTCTTACTTTTTTTTCATTTGCAGCCCATACAGCTGAGAAACAAGATGTCCTTATTTTAGGAGGTGGAGTAGGTGGGGTCAGCGCAGCTATCTACTTGGCAAGGGCAGGCTATAAGCCTATTGTGATTGAAGGGAAAAATCCTGGTGGACTTATTTCTCAATCCCATCTGGTACAAAACTGGCCTGGCGAAAAAGAAATCGCAGGTTACGATTTGTTCATTAAGTTAAAAGAGCAGGCAGAAGCGTGTGGAGCTGTTTTTTATTCTGAATCGGTAAAATCGGTAGACTTTTCTAAAAGACCATTTCAAATCATTACAACCAGCACTTCTAAGGAAGATACAGAAAAAAAATATTTAGCAAATAGCTGCATTATTGCCATGGGTACCACTCCTAATTTTCTGAACGTTGAAGGAGAAAAGACTTATTGGGGAAAAGGAATAACCAACTGCGCTGTTTGTGATGGGCCTCTTTACATAGGGAAAACAGTTGGCATAGTAGGTGGTTCTGATTCTGCCTTAACTGAAGCAGAATATTTATCAAAGCTTGCTAAGAAAGTGTATATATTTGTTCGAAAAGATAAGTTTAGGACTGTTGAAAAAGAAAGAGAGAGCAGCGTTCTTGCCAAAGACAATGTTGAAGTTTTATTTAACACGGAAGTAAAGAAAATAGTCGGAGATGATGCTCGGCTGCAGAAAGTAGTTGTGCAAGATCATGGCGCTTTAAAAGAAGTACAATTAGATGGGTTATTTTTAAGTATAGGCTCAAAGCCCAATACAAAAATTTTTCAAAATCAGCTTAAGTTAGATGAAATAGGCTATATTGCTTTAAGACCTCAAGAGTATCAGCAAACTTCAGTAGAGGGGGTTTATGCAGTAGGAGACATAGTGGATCCTGTTTTTAAACAAGCAATTACTGCAGCTGGAGATGGGGCAAGGGCAGCCTTGAAAGTTAAGGGGTTTTTGGCTGAGAAGAATCGCCAGCTTTAAAAATTACATCGAAAGCTTCTTTGAACTCTTGCCAAACGAAACTTGGAGTTTCTTGAGGGTTTTTGACTATATTTTGTTCATTTTGATCTTTAAGCCCAATAATTTGCAGCTCTTTTGATCCAAAAATATTTTTCCTATTTTTGAATCTGGCAATTAGTTTGTATTTTCCATTATGCAGGAAAAACTCATAAGGTGTTCTGCTTGCGTTGTATCTAGCAGTTAAAGTATATGCCCATTTAGATTTCTCAAAAATAGAATCTCCTTCTAAAAGGTCTGATAAAATGTTTTCTCCGAAAATATAGTCAAAAATACTGGGGAAAATTTCCATATGGCTTGCCAACGCTGTATTAGGAATTGTTCGATCCATCATTTTTCCAAATTTGTAATACAAGGGAACATGTGTTTGTTCTTTAACAAGTTCAGAGCAATGAAACATATGGCCATGTTCCATAAATTCTTCACCATGGTCTCCCGTTACAACAATTACCGCGTCTTCATATGCTTGTTGGTTTTTGAGACTTGTTATGAACTTTCCAAAAAGATGGTCTACAAAATGCACGGAGTTTCGATAACGGTTTTTAATCATCTCAATATCCTGATCGCTATGATGAGCTTTAAAGTAACTAAAGTCATTGGAAATAGGTTTAAATTTTAAAGGGAAGTCTTTAGGCCAGCTATAGTCAAAGTGAGTAGAGTCCCAAAAAAAGATATGGATATTTCCTTCAGGCGACTGCTTAGATAAATATTCTTGAAACTTGGTAATGGTCTGACTGTCGGAATCGCATGCTTTTACAGGGTAATAATGGGGAAATAAGTGAAAGTGATCTACCAACTTCCTATTATTGCCAAAAATAAGCTCTTCCATTCCATAATAAGATAATTGTGCAGAAGAATAGACATGAATTTTATAGCCAAGCTTTTTCAAAATTTTCAAAGGGATGCTTCCTTCTGATCGGCTAGAATTTTTTGCTTCAGACCAATAGAGGGGAAAGTTTGCATGAAAAATAGAATACCAAGAAAGATGTGTTCCATTGCCTCCTGAAAGCGATAAGTCAAAATGAATATTTTCTTGCTTGAACTTTTCTAAGTTAGGTGAGTTTTTGTCATTGACAAAGTCTTCCCTAAAGCTTTCTATAATAAATAGATAAATGTTAGGTCTGTGAGGAGGAGTAAAAGTAATTTTTTCTACCTTTTCAAGTACTAGCTCTTCTTTCTGTAGCTTTTTGGGGGGATAATTTACTGTAAGCCAAATGCTTTTAGGTTGTAAAAATGTTTTTTTCCAGGGAAGTGACTTTAAGTAAGAGTTATAATCATTGGCATTTATTATACCAGATGCAGAAAAGTCCCATATAAAAAGAGCGATAGGAAGGCAGAAAAGACCCTGTAAAAAAGCATTTTGGCGCATGAAAATAGGTCTTTTCCTAGAAAGCTTTCCTGTTAGGAGATATATGCCATACCCTAAGACAGGCATTAGTAAAATTCCAATCCCCATAGCAATCCAAATCATTAAAGGGATGCCAGAAGCATGCAGCATTTCAATAAAGTTTTCAAAGCTTTCATCTAGGACAAAATCTATCGTATCTAAAAAAGTCATATCCAATATCCTAGCCATAATAAAGTCTATGATATGGGTCAGGAAATAAAGAAAAGTTAGCCCGATAAAAATTGGTAAAAAAACCTTAGGTAGATACTTTTGAATGAGCCATGCACAGCAGATCATAAGGCCTATTTCTAGAAAAGACTGTCCCAGTGAATACAATAAGAAGAAAATCCTTGAACTGGAGATGGGGTCTATAGTTAGAAAGTTGAAGATAGTAAGTGAAAATAAAATGCCAAACAGCAAAGAAAAGTATACCCAATTAAAGGGGAACTTGGGGGGCGGGGTTCCTTCCATAATATTGATGTCTATTTATTTCCTCTTTAAATAGATTAATGAAAATCGTCAACTACTGCTTTTCATTATCTTTTATTTGTATTAATTTATTGTGCTATGCAATGGATTCATAAATTTCAGTTATTTTTATTTGATTTTGATGGATTGTTAGTCAATACAGAACATTTACATTATCAAGCTTATGTCAATACATGTAAAAACAGAGGAGTCAATCTTGATTGGAATTTTCTTAAATATTGTGAGGCTGCCCATTTTGAATCATTGGGAGTAAAAGACGCACTTTTACGGCAGTATCCTCAACTTTTTGAAAATGAAGTCTCTTGGGAGGCCGTTTATGCAGAAAAAAAACAACGTTATCTAGAACTTATCCAATCAGGTAAAGTAGAGTTAATGCCCGGCGTTGAAAAGCTTTTACAAGCGCTGGCTAAAGAAGGAATTAAAAGTTGTGTTGTTACTAACTCTCCCAAAGAGCAAGTGGACTTAGTTAAAGCAAATCTTTCTATTTTATCTACTATCTCTCATTGGTTAACTAGAGAGGACTACAATGAGCCTAAGCCCAACCCAGATGGATATCTTACAGCTATTAAAAGATATCGACAGCCAAAGGATAATGTGATTGGTTTTGAAGATACTGTTAAAGGGCTAAAGGCTTTAGAGCAAACTCCGGCGAAAGCTGTATTGATATGTCCTAAGCACCACCCTCAAATGGAAGCTTTATTTGGATTTAGTGATATTTCACACTTCACTTCTTTTGAAGAAATTCAAAATATTTAATAAAAAAATAACTTACCCTTCATTTATTGTGTTTTTTATCAAAATAATTTAAACTTGTTCATTTAAAAAACTTTTTAAATCACCAGGGGTGCTTTACAGCTGAAAAAACCATATTTGGTTTAACCCTTATAACCTGATCCGGATAATACCGGCGGAGGAAGCGTGCATATCAAAAAAAAACTTTTTATTGGTTTTGTCGGCAATTTTTTAGAGCACTATGACCATGCGCTTTATGGTTTTCTGGCTCCTGTTTTAGCTAAAATTTTCTTATTTCAAGAAGATTATACCTCTTCCTTATTATGGATTTTTATGATGTATCCTTTAGCTTTACTGCCTAAAATCATTGGGTCTGTTTTTTTTGGCTTTATAGGAGATACAAAAGGAGCAAAAAAAGCTTTGAGTATGTCCTTAAATGGTATGGCTATAGTCACTGTTTGCATCGGGTTGATACCTTCTTATCAATCTATTGGGATAATCGCTCCTTTCCTGCTGTTCTCACTTAGACTCTCCCAAAGTTTTTTTACATCATCTGAAACTGTAGGGGGGGCTATTTTTCTATTAGAAGAAGAAAATAAAATAGAAAAAAATATCTTAAGCAGCATGTATGATATGTCAAGCATTGCAGGAATATTTTTAGCATCTTTTTTAATAAGCATATTTAGTTATTTTGGAATCTTAGATACTCAATGGAGAATTCTTTTTTTCATAGGAGCTATCACAGCTTACCTTGGGTATCTTGTACGAAGAACGGATGAAATAAGCTATAAGAAGAAAGAAAAAAGTCAAAATATAGCTATTATTCCATTTTGTACAATAATTGCCGTGTCTGGCCTTTCTCATGCTATTTATAACATCATTTTTGTTTTTATGAATGGATGGCTGTCAACCATAGCTTCGATAAATATTTCGAATGTTTTTATGATGAATAACTTTTTGTTAGTTTTAGATTTTGTTCTACTCCCTGTTTTTGGGTTTTTGGCCTCCAAATATTCAAAAGAAAAAATCATGACAACAGCCCTACTTTGTATCTGCTTATTTTCACTTCCTTTATTTGCCTTACTACAATCAGGGTCTTTGATAGTTATTTTTCTTGTGAGAGTATTATTGGTAATAGCGGGAGTATCTATTAGCGCTCCGTTTTATCACTGGGCCATTAGCATTACCCCTAAGCATGCACGTTTTAAAACCTTAGGATTAGCTTATGTAATAGGTTCTCAAATAATTGGGAAAAGTGCTCCAGCCGTTAGTCTTTTTCTTTTTTCCAAAACTAAATGGGTAGTAGCTCCGGGAATTTATCTTCTTGCAGTAGCTTTAACAGCTTCTCTTTTTTTGATGTATTTGAGGATAAGGCAGAGGTTGATGGATAAAGCACTTCCATAAGGAATAATCCGTTAGCTGGAACGGTAGAGGGGGCTGATCTTCTATCTTTAGCTGCAAAAATATCTTCAATGGCTTGTATGGAAAGTTTATGGGTCGCAACTTGTAGTAAGCAACCGACAATGTTTCTAACCATTTTGTATAAAAAACCATCAGCTCGTAAGTGGACTATTACTTCGTTATTTCTCTGAGTGACAAAAGCAGATGTTATATTTTTGACCCTTTCATTGTCATTGGACCCTCTATTAGAAAAAGAAGTGAAGTCATGAATGCCTTCAAATTTTTTAACAGCTTGCTTCATGAGTTCAATATCTAGCTTTTGAGGAACATGCAGCCTGTAATTGCGTAAAAAAGGGGGCAAAATTGAGTCATTGTAAATGTAATAGTGATAGATCTTATCTTTAGTAGAGTATCGGGCATGGAAACTAGAGGAGACGGGCTCTATGAAAAGAACTTTAATGTCATGGGGAAGAACTAGGTTAGCAGAATGCAGAAACTTATCCAAGTTCAATGGCGAGGCTACATCAAAGTGAGCAACTTGTTGGAATGCATGTGCGTTAGCATCTGTTCTTCCTGAAGCTGTAAGATGAATATTTTCTTGCAGTATCTGCGAAAATATCTCCTGCATTGTTTGTTGAATTGTTATGCCATTAGGCTGGATTTGCCAACCATGATAGTGAGTTCCATCATAGGAAAATAAGATCTTATATCTTTGCTTCATAAAAGAGCCTCAGCAATTTTGAGATCTTCAGGATTTGTGATTTTTATATTTTTGCTGGAGCCTTCAACAATTTTTATATTTGGATGAAAATGTTCTACTAAAGATATATCATCCGTTACCTCTCTAGGATTTTGAGCAAGTTCGTTAAAGCCTTGAGCTAAAAGATCATAGTGAAAAGCTTGAGGTGTTTGGATGTTCCACAGCTCATGTCTGTCAAGGGTCTTAGTTATACAAAAGTTTTTGTCTACTTTCTTAATAGTAGATGTTACCGGAGTGGCAAGAGTTGCTGCACCTTGATCCTTAGCTGCCTCAATAAGCTTGAAAATATCAGGTAAGGAAACGAGAGGTCTTGCAATGTCGTGAATTAAAATAATCCCTTGTTTGTTGGAGATCTTTTGAAATCCATGATAGGAAGAATCTTGTCTTTTTTTTCCAGGAACAGCAAAGGAAATTTTTTTGTTGTCATCTGAAAATAAATGTTGATATTCTTGGGCAGTAACAATAATAATTTCTACTACATCTTGGATTTGAAGAAATTTTTCAAAGCTATACAGGGCTACTGGCTTTTCTTTCAAAGTATGATACTGTTTGGCTAGATTGCTTTGGAAGCGGGAGCCTTTGCCGCCTGATAATAAAATAACGCTGATAGAACCTTTCATAGGTAGTTATTTTAGCGGATAAGGCAAAGAAAGAACAAGCCCAAAAGAGGAGCTTTTGGGCATATAGTTTTATTTTAAGACAAGTGTTTATTTACACGCTTAGTCATTTCAAACATGTTAATCGCTTTTTTGCCGCCGAAAACTTTAGCGAGCTTTTCGTCTGGGATGATATTTCGTTTGTTTTTTTCATCTTGAAGACGACGTGATTTAATGTAAGCCCAAAGTTTTTTAGTAACTTCAGTTCTAGGCATAGGTCCTTTACCAACTACAGCTGCAAGTTCTTCGCTGATTTTCATTGGTTGCATAAACTTAGATTCTTTCTTCTTAGTTGTTGCCATATTAATACTCCTTTAAAACGGTGATAGGATTACTTATTCTCCTTAAATGAAATCTTTTATCCTTCTAGTGGTTTTATAGTCAAAAAAAATCGTGAGAAAATTTAAGCTTAGTATTTTAAAACTTTTGCACATATGAGTATAGAAAAGAAAAAAAAAGAAATTTCGTATTGGATAACTGAAGTAAGTTTAGCTAAGTCACTGCAGGAAAGAGTAAGTATCTTAGCTAAACACAAAGACTTCAAAAAATCTAAGTTGTCAGAGAGCTCTGCTTATTTATCTTTGCCACTTAGAAAACAATTTGTGATTCAATCACTTATTGTCATTGGAGAGTTTGAAAAACTGTCAAATGGTTTAAAAAATGGAGTGTTGCACGATGCTTCTTTATTAGACCAACTAGAAGAAGTAGAAAGCTTTTGCAGTGAGATTCAAGGGATTTTAGGGTATCAGCTTACTTTACTAAACTTGATATCTAAGAAGCAGACAGTCGAGACACAAGCAAATTATTTTCCTCCAAATTTTGTAGATATTTCTACAAAGACTCCTTTAGTGAACAAAGCAATTCGCTGGGGACTTGAGGATCTGTCAAAAATGGGGGAGATATATGTTTTGGGAGGAGCTGCGGACAGGCTTCATTTACAACATCCTGTTACGCATCGTGAAATGCCAGCGGCCATGTTAAAATTTACTGGTAAGACCTTACTAGAAATACTTATTAATGATTTAAAAGCTAAGGAAAATCTTTACGAAAAAGTTTTTCATAAAAAAATCGTTACTCCTATTGCTGTCATGACATCTTATGAGAAAAATAATCATGAAATGATTCTGGAGTTATTAGAGAAAAACAGTTGGTTTGAAAGGCCACCTGAATATTTCAAATTTTTTACGCAGCCTTCTGTCCCTGTAATAGATATTTCAGGAAACTGGATTGTTAACAGCAAAAAACAGCTATTAATGAAACCGGGAGGACATGGAGCTTTATGGAAACTTGCAAAAGATCAAAAAGTCTTCCAATGGATGAAATCCCACAAAAGGAAAAAAGGGTTAATTCGGCAAATTAATAATCCTATTGCAGGTACTGACTATGGCTTACTTGCTTTTACTGGTTGGGGGCTTAAAGGGGACTTGCAATTTGGTTTTGCTTCCTGCGCTCGAAGAGTCAACGCTCAAGAAGGAGTAAACGTTCTAGTAGAAAGAAAAACTAAAAATAATTCTTGTGAGTATTTTCTTTCCAACATTGAGTATTGTGAATTTGAAAAATATGGCATTGAAGATAAACCATTTCAAGAAAATGGCATTTACTCTAGGTTTTCTTCAAACACTAATATTTTATTTGCTGATTTTGACGCCGTGGAAGAGAAGGTTGCAAAAGTTCCTTTCCCTGGGATGCTCGTCAATTTTAAGAATATAACTTCCTCTAATGAAACTATATTAGCTGGGAGGCTTGAGACTACCATGCAAAATATTGCGGATGCTTTTACGGAGAAGCATCCTAAACCACTGAAAAGTAAACAAACCGTTAAAACTTTTGTGACTTATAATGACCGTGCAAAAACAATTTCTACTACGAAAAAAGTGTTTAAAAAAGGTGTATCTGAGCTAGAAACTCCTGAAAAGTGCTTTTATGATCTTTTGAAGAATAATCATGAGCTTTTGACTAAGTTTTGTAAAATAAAAATGGACCCATTTATTGATTTTGCAACTTATGTAGAACAAGGTCCTTCTTTTATTTTTACATACCTTCCCAGTTTAGGACCTTTATATTCAATTATTGCACAAAAGCTGCAACGTGGAAAAATTTGCACTCAATCAGAGATGCAATTAAATATCTCCGAAATTTTTATCCGCGATATATTTCTTAAAGGTTCCATGATAGTTGAGTCAAAAGACGCTAAGAGCTTTTGTTCCATGGAAAATTTTTCCGTATGTAACCGAGGTATAGACTTTTCAATGTCTCAAGATTTTTGGAAAGGTGATATTTGCCGAAAAGAAGTTTTTCAAATTTCTTTAGGGAAAAATAGCGGAATTATTTTAAACGACCTTACGATTAAAGGGAATGTGACTATTGAGGTTCCTGATGATACAGTTTACAGAGTTATCGAAGAAAAAGGTGACATAAAGATTCTTGAGACTGATGAGGTAAGAAGGCTTGATTATCAGTTTAATGAAAATTCTGAAATAGAAGTGAAGGCAGTGGATTTCTGCCTTCTTTAACTAGAATAAGCTACATATTATGCAGTAGGGGTCTCGACAACATCAACATCAGTAGCTGGAGAAGCACCTTCAGCTTCGTCAGCACTCTCAGCGCCGTCAACATCATCAATAGCTGGAGTATCAGCAGCTTTTGGAGTAGCTGGAGCGCCTGGAGCATCTGAAGCACCTGGAGCACCTGGAGTAGAAGCGGAATCATTTTTTGTGGATAATAAATGCATTATTCCACCGCTTACTAATGCTGCTGCTATTGCAAGTAGAGCTAAAGGAGTTTTATTTGCCCAAACAGTTTTAACAAAAGAAGAAACGCCTGTGCTTAGTCTAGTAGAAGCTAGATATTCATAAGCTCTACCTAGTTTTTCAAAAGCTGATATCGCAACAGATTTAACTGTAGATGTCACTGGACTAGTTTTTTCTGCCACCCAATTGTAGCCGGTCTTGATTGGTTGTGTTAAAGTGTTTATTGCTTGTGACATTATTTCCTCTTATATTTAGTTTGTTAATTTAGAATTTAAAAAGGGAAGACGATAGCCAAGTATAAATTTCTTGTAAAGTTGAAGTTAAATCGAAATGAAATAAAAAATATTTCAGGAGACAACGAAGATTTACTTTTTTTTCATTTTGTTATATAAAGCCTCTAGTTAAAAAGGAGATCCTCATGAACTTAGAAACTATAGAAAGATTTAATGCCCTACAGACTAAACTAGATGATATGTGGAGGTATCTTTGACTTAGCTTCAAAAGAAGATGAGTTAAAGAAACTAGAAAACTTAATGGAAGATTCTCAATTTTGGGATGATAGTGCAAATGCCAAAAAAATTATTGCAAAGTCAAATGCTTTAAAAAAGTGGATTATTCCCTATCGAGATGCTCAATCGAGATATCTAAATATTAAAGAGCTTTTACCAGAAGCGGAAAAAGAAAATGACAACTCTTTGATAGAAGACCTTTACCAAGAGCTTGACACTGTTGAAAAACTTGTAGTTGAACTCGAAGTAATGAGAATGCTTTCAGGAGAGCTGGATCCTAAAGACTGCTTTTTGACTATTAATTCAGGGGCAGGAGGAACAGAGTCTTGCGATTGGGCTGAGATGCTTTCTAGGATGTATCAAAGGTGGGCCGTTAAAAAAGGCTGGAAAGCGGAGATCATTGATAGAGTTGATGGAGAAGTTGCTGGCATAAAAAGCATTACTTTTAAATTAAGTGGAGATTTTGCTTATGGGTACAGCAAGTCTGAAAAAGGGGTACATCGATTAGTTCGTATTTCTCCTTTTGATTCAAATGCACGAAGACATACTTCTTTTGCGTCTGTTGATGTAACTCCCATTATTGATGATGAAATTTCCATAGAAATTAAGCCAGAAGATATTCGCATTGACACATATAGAGCGTCAGGAGCTGGTGGTCAGCATGTTAACAAAACAGACTCGGCTGTAAGAGTGACTCACACCCCTACGAATATAGTAGTTTCCTGCCAAAAAGAAAGAAGTCAAATGCAAAACAAAGAAATGTGCATGAAAATGCTCAAGTCTAAACTTTATGAAAAGGAAGTTACAGAAAGAGAAAATGCTTTAAAGAAGATAGGTGGAGAGAAAAAAGAGATTTCTTGGGGATCACAGATTCGAAATTATGTTTTTCATCCTTATTCTCTTGTAAAAGATGCTAGAACAAAAGTAGAAACAGGAAATATTCAAGCTGTCATGGATGGTGAAATTGATGATTTCGTCAATGCCTATCTCAGAGAGTTTGGAGCATAAAAACAAAGATCTATGAATATTCAAAATGATTTAGATATCCGGTATTCAACTGTTAATGATAAAGAGCATTTGACTAAATGGCTCTTAGATAAAGAAACGCTTAAATGGTTTACCGTATCCACAGAGAAAGAAGTTGATCTTTTGAGTACAAACTGGGTTAATTTCTCTAAGTTTAACTCTTCGTTAACAGCTACTTTAGATAATGTTGCCTGTGGAATGGGAACTTTATTTTTAATGCCCTATAAAAAAGTAGCTCACCACGCTCTTTTTTATGTAGTTGTAGATCCGAACAAAAGAAAGCAAGGAATTGGGACTTCTTTAGTCAAAAATTTAATCAACCTTTCCCAAAACTATTTTCGACATGAGTTTCTTCATTGTGAAATTTATGAAGGGTGTCCTTTGCAGCCAGTTTTAGAAAAAATGGGTTTTACCTGCTTTGCCAACCAAGAAGGCTTTTTAGATATAAATGGCAAGTTATTAAACCGATTGTGTTATCAGTATATTTTTAAAAGGCCGTAACATGGATGAAGTAGAAATAAGATTGGCTACTTATGAAGATAAAAAATATCTCATTAAGTGGCTGAGTGACCCGGATACTTTGAGATGGTATCCTATGAGTAATGAAAGGGAAATTGAAGATGCAGCAAATATTTGGATCAGCTATGTAAAATATAAAGCTGTTATTACAGCTCTATATAATGGACAACCCGCTGGTATTGCCAACCTGTACCTTCAGCATTTAAAAAAAGTGTCTCACCAGTGCCTTTTAGCAATTGTAGTTGACAAAGATTTTAGAAATAAGGGTATAGGTACACGTCTTATTCAAGAGCTCATCAAAATGGGACAAGAGCAATTTCACCTTAAATATCTTCATTTAGAGGTTTATGAAAACAACCCAGCTTTTTTCTTGTATCAAAGGCTTGGCTTTGAAAAGTTCGGTGAGCAAAAAAACTTTATAAAAGAAAAGGACAGATATCGTTCAAAGATTTTTATGCAAAGGAAGTTAGTGTGAATGAGTCCCTTTCTCTTCTAGAAAAACTTTCTACATTAACAAGTCTAAAAGTTTATGTAACTTTGCATAATAATAAGAGCACTTACTTGAGTTTCCAAAAAAAAAGAAGAGAAGTTTTTTTTTCTTTACATAAGTTTTTTGAAACAGCCCCTTTAGATGTACTGCAGTCTCTTATTGATTATGCGGAAAGTTCTAAACGAACAAGCTTCACTAGAGTAAAAAAATTCATTTACACTAAACAACAAGAAATTGACCTTTCTCATACTGTAAAGGAAAAAAATCTTCATATAGAAGGAAAACACTTTAATTTACGGCAAGCATACGAAAAAATTAATCAGAATTATTTTGAGAGTGCCTTGGATTTACAAATAACGTGGTTTTTTCCTAAATATCGAAGCTTTAGAAATTTTACCTTTGGTAGTTATGATAGAAATCTAAAATTAATTAAAATTAATTTTCACTTAGATAGGCATGATACACCTGCATTTTATCTCGATAATTTGCTTTACCATGAAATGTTGCATGCTGTCTGCCTTCCTTTTGTAGATGAAAAAGGAAGACTTAGAATTCATACAAAAGAGTTCAAAGAAAAAGAAAGGCTTTTTCCCATGTACAAACAAGCAAAAGAATGGGAAAAACAGTTTTTAAAAAAGTTTTGGAGGGAAAATGGCAGGACATAGTAAGTGGGCCAATATTAAGCACAAGAAAGAAAGAGCTGACCAAAAAAAAGGAAAAGTATTTTCTAAAATTACAAAAGAGATCATTAACGCAGTTAAGCAGGGAGGACCAGACCCTGAGGCCAATGCCAAGCTTAGAGCTGTAATTTTGAAAGCAAAAGCTGCTAACCTTCCCAATGAGAATATTGAAAGGAATATTAAAAAGGCATCTACCGAAGATCTAGCAAATTATTACGATATCACTTACGAGCTTTATGGACATGGGGGAGTAGGGATTATAGTTGAAGCTATGACTGATAATAAGAACCGAACAGCTTCAGATATGAGAATTGCTACCAATAAATGTGGAGGAAATATCGCAACACAAGGAGCTGTTTCTTATAACTTTGAAAAAAAGGGGATCATTCAAATAGCGAAACAAAACGTTGAGGAGGATGACCTGTTTCTTGCAGCAACAGAAGCTGGCGCAGAAGATTTTGAAAGTGCTGAAGAGGAGTTTATTATCACTACAGCTTCTGATGATTTATTTAACGTTAAGCAGAGTTTAGAAGAAAAGGGATATACATGTGCAGAAGCTTCTTTAGAAATGATACCTAAAACTACAGTTAAGTGTTCTGAAGAAGATAAAAAAAATAACCTGACTCTTATAGAATGGCTAGAAGGGCTAGATGATGTAGATGAAGTATTTCATAATATGGAACTGTAAGTGTTAAAAAAAACATTCCATATAGCCTTTCAAAACCAATCTATTTTAAACCTTGCCTACCAATTCTCACATTTGCCGGGGCTATGCCTGCTTTATTCAGGGGGAACTTACGCTTCTAGTAGCCTTTCTTATCTAAGCATATTTCCTAAAAAAGAAATTCTTTTAGATAGTAGTACTCCCTGGCAAAATTTGCATAAAAAACTCACCCCTCATTATTGGTTTGGTTATTTAAGTTATGAAATGGGAGCCTTTAGTGATGAAGAAAAAGTATTGCCCCATAAAAAGTCCGATATACCCTTAGGTCACTTTCAAAGATATTTAATTACAGTTAAGTTTGATAGTAAGAGCAACATAATTGAACTTTTCATTGATGAGGAATATGAAGCCTCTTCGGAAGAACAAAAGTGGGTTGATCGTTTTTTAAAGCTTACTGATTGGTTTAAAGAACTTCAAGGGTATTCTTTAAACTGCGCTATGCCTAGCCAGTTACTTAAAAAAATAGATTTTGTCGACTACGAAAAAAAGTGTAAAAAGGTTAAAGAATACATCTTGGAAGGAGATGTATATCAGGTAAACTTAACGCATGAGTCTATAGCTAAGACTTCTATCTCACCTTTTTTAGTTTTTGCTCGCTTGGCAAATAAAAATCCCTCTCCATTTTCTGCATATATTTCTCATGAAAATTATACAATTGTCAGCACATCACCTGAAAGGCTGCTGCTAAAGCAGGGAGATTTTTTGCAGACGAAACCTATCAAAGGTTCTATTAAAAGAGATGAGTTTACCTGCGACAAAAAACAGGCAAATAACCTGCTGACTTCTATTAAGGATCGAGCAGAGCTTGCCATGATTACAGATCTTGCTAGAAATGATTTAGGGAAGCTGTCTGAAGTAAACTCCATAAAGACAAAACCATTCCTTCTTGAAAAATATGAAAACATTATCCACATGTTATCTGAGGTCAATGCAACTGCAAAAAAAGAAATTTCTTCTCTTGAGTATTTAAGAGCTCTATTTCCAGGTGGGTCCATTACTGGCTGCCCAAAATTGCGAGCGCAAGAGATTATTTTCGAAATTGAGAAGAGAGCTCGTCATGTTTATACAGGTTCAATCGGGTATTTGACTCCAGAGCAGGACTTTGATTTTAATATTGCGATACGCACTCTTTTATTTCAAAAAGAGCAAGTAAGTATTCAGTTAGGGGGAGCTATTGTTGCTGATTCAACAGCCCAAGCAGAGTACTATGAAAGTCTGCAAAAAGGAATATCTATTTTTCAAGCGCTTAACTTAGATTATAAAAATGAGTTTTGTTTTTCTTGATGGGGAATTTGTTCGATCTTGCAATGTTAAAACTCCTGTTACAGACAAAGATTTGTTATATAGGCAAGGAGTCTTTACAACTGTTTTAGTTAAAGAGGGCAAGGCCTTTTTTTTACACAATCATATTAAAAGAGTAAATCGGCATTGCAAAAAGTCTAATATTTTAGCCCCTTATATTTCGATAAAGACAATAAAAGAACTGCTCATGAAAAATAATGCCTATGAGGGTTCATATAGGCTGAAAATCCTTGTTGCAGCTAAGATGAAGGATTTTCAAAAAAGCACCTTATTAATTACTTTAGAAAAAGAAGCGCCTAACAAAAATGCTTTTAGCCTTTGTAAGCATATAAGGCCTGCCCCTTTTGCAAGTAGTAGAGTAAAGAGTTTAGCTTATTATGATCGCCTTGCTTTAAGAGAGTTCGCTAATAGTCGTGGTTTTGATGATTGTCTTACCTTTGATAGGAATAAGCATTTATTAGAAACTTCAGTAGCTAATGTTTTTTGGATAAAAAATAATTCCTTGCACTTCCCAGACCCTAAACTTTTATACTTTCGGGGCATTGTTTTAACAGCAGTTTTAGTTATAGCGAAAAAACTTAAGATAAAAGTGCAATATGGGAAATACACGATAAAGGACTTGTCTGGTTCCCATCTTTTTTACTGCAATAGCATGAAAGGGATTCTTCCTGTGAGATCCTTAGAAGAAACTCCTTTGTCTTGGGATCATTCCTTACAAAATACATTGCTAGAGCAGTATATGGTTTTTTCTAAAGAACACTGGGTTGATCTGACTGTTTGATGAATTGATATAGCCTAAAATAAGCTGTAAAAAACATTAAAGTAACAAAGGACCAGGCAATAAAAAAATAGAGTTTAGGCAAGACATTCATCAAAATAAAAAACACAAAAGCTTCCGTTCGTTCCACAAAGCCAGGACTATAATGAAAACTTTTTGAGGAGCGATTTTTAGTAAAAACTGCAACCACTAAAAAGGTAACCA
>JASFVE010000016.1:0-29121 GCA_050049995.1 Chlamydiota bacterium
GAGTACTATTTTCTAGTTATGCCCCAAGAGAAATAGAGTCAAACGAAGAACTATTACTACTTTCAGAAGATGACATATTAGGAATTTTAGAGGAGGTTAACTAATGAGCAAGTTACTACAATTTAATGAAAAAGCACTAAACTCTATTTTAAAAGGTGTGAAAACTTTAGCAAAGGCCGTGATTGTTACGCTGGGTCCTAAAGGTAGAAATGTAGTTATTTCTAAAGAATTTGGATCACCAATATCTACTAAAGACGGAGTCTCAGTCGCTAAAGAAATTCAATTAAAAAATAAATTCGAGAACATGGGCGCTCAGCTTGTTAAAGAAGCTTCTTCTAAAACATCTGATGTTGCAGGTGATGGCACGACTACTGCCATTGTTCTAGCTGAGGAAATATATTCTGAGGGCGTGAAAAATGTTGCAGCAGGAACAAACCCACAAAGCATTAAAAGGGGTATTGAAAAAGCTGTCGATAAAATGATCATGGGGCTAGATAAATTGGCCACACAAATTAGCAGTCCTGAAGAGATCAAACAAATTGCTACAATTTCTGCGAATAACGACGCAGAAATCGGTTCCATTATTGGGGAAGCCATGCAAAAAGTAGGAAAAGATGGCATTGTAACTTTAGCTGAAGCAAAAGGTATCGAAACAACTTTGGAAGTTGTTGAAGGAATGCAATTTGATAAAGGGTATATTTCACCTTATTTTGTCTCTAATGCAGAAAAGATGAATGTAGAATTTGAAAATGGTAATATTTTCATTACAGACAAAAAGATCTCTTCCACTAAAGAGATTGTCTCAATTTTAGAAAAAGTCATGGAAAATGGTTCTTCTCCTCTTCTCATTATTGCAGAGGACATTGATTCAGATGCTTTAGCTACTTTAGTGGTAAATAAAATTAAAGGATCTTTTCCTATTTGTGCAGTAAAAGCCCCAGCTTTTGGAGATAGAAGAAAAGCAATGTTACAAGACATCGCTACACTTACTGGAGCTACAGTTGTTTCAGAAGAGACTGGGATGAGCTTAGACAATTTTGATTTAAATGTACTGGGTTCTGCTAAGAAAATTACTGTAGACAAAGACAACACCACCATAGTTGATGGAAGTGGCAATAAGCAAGAAATTGAAAAACGTAAAAATCAAATTAAAGCTGAAATTAATGCTTCTACATCAGACTATGACAAAGAAAAGCTTGAAGAGCGTTTAGCAAAGCTTTCAGGCGGTGTAGCAGTAATTCATGTAGGAGCTACGACTGAAGCTGAAATGAAAGAGAAAAAAGATCGTGTTGATGATGCTCTTCATGCTACAAGAGCTGCAGTAAGAGAAGGGATTGTTCCTGGTGGAGGAGTTGCTTTAATTCGTGCAGTAAAAGAATTAGAGTCACTTAGCTTGGAACATGATGAACAGGTTGGTGTAGAGATTATAAGAAAAGCAGCTTTTGCACCTGTTATCAACATTGCCAGAAACTGTGGTAAGAGTGGTGATGTTGTTGCAGAAAGAGTTGCAGATTTGAAAGGATCTTTTGGCTATAACGGAATCACTGATAAATATTCTGACCTTGTGAAAGACGGAGTTATTGATCCTGTTTTAGTTACTAAAAGTGCGCTAACCAATGCAGCCTCTGTGGCAGGGCTATTGATTACAGTAGCTGCTATGATTACAGAAAAACCAGAGCCAAAGTCAGATGCTCCTAGTATGGATCAAATGGGTGGCATGGGCGGTATGGGCGGCATGCCTGGAATGGGTGGAATGCCCGGCATGGGAATGATGTAAGCTCAAGCCCTCTTTTCAAGGATAGCTGATGATATTTGTCAGCTATCCATATGTCTTTTTATAAACTTTATTCCTTTCCATACTCTTGAACAGCAAAATCCTCCTAATGAAATCCCTGTTATAATAGAAGTGGACATAGCACTCCAAAGGGCAATTTTCCCTGGTTTGTCAACACAATCTTCTTCTGTGGAAATAATTAAGGCCATTGTGGAAATAGAAGATGTAACAAAGGTAACTGTTAAAATACTTATCATGCATAGGGATCTTTTAGCAGCTCTTTCAAGCCTTTCACAATCACATTCATCATCATGCTGGACTGGCTGTCGAGATTCAATATCTGCATGAGCTGCAGGGTAAGTAGTAAGCATGCTTAAACTCCATTATTTAGAGTTTGCATGTTAAGAAAATATTTAAAAAAAAGATAAGCTTATTTTTCTAAGATCATGGCAAGCCATTTATCTTTTTGCCTAATTACTACAGGTTTAAATCCCCATGAGGCAATCATTTCAAGGTATTGTTCTTTTTGTTCCTTTAAAATACCTGATACGATCCAGCTGTGAGCCGCTTTTAATGCTTCGGGGCATGACTTGATAAACTCTTTTTGCTCATGTACTGTCATGTTCATTAAGAAAAGGTTTTTCGGGGGAATTTTAGTAATGTCAAGTTGGAAAATAAACTTCACGTCCAGCATATTTTTTAAAGCATTTTTTTGGGCGTGGTAAAGAGATGCTGGATCAATTTCCACACCTATAATTTTTTCAGCTCCCATAAGTTTTGCGGCTAATGACAAAATACCACTGCCTGACCCAATATCAACGACATTTTCTCCTATTACTCTATCTTTCATTAACTCTAGCATCAAGTAGGTTGTGGCGTGAGATAAGTCTCCAAATCCTTCACCAGGAAGAAGGTGAAGAATCTTTTTTGAGCCAAAACGGGATAGATCGATGTGGGCTACTCCATTTTGAAAGTTTTCAGAAAACGTTTCCCATTGTACTCTCCAATCAATATCATTTGGGCCTTTTAAGTGCAGAGAGATTAGCTCAGACTCGTCAGGAACTTCCTTGATAAGTCCTCCAATCCAGAAATCTTCAGCAGCAATGTCTTCAATGACATAGTGATCTTGTAAGCCTAGTTTTTTACACTCTTCCAAAGCACTTTCTAAACTAAATTCAGCTTTAACTTGAAAAAGAATGTTTTTCATCTTGATCTCCAAAAAACGGGAAGAAATAAGAGAATAATGGCAAAATATTCCAATCTTCCTAATACCATCCAAAAAGAAGAAATAATTTTAGAGAAATTAGATAAAAAAGCAAATGTCTCTGTAGGTCCTGCTGCTCTAAAAGAAATACCTGTATTATTTAACATGCTAGAGGCTGCGGCGATAGCAGTTTCAGGATCAACGCCATCTAAAATGTAAACCATTCCAGCAAAGACGGAAGAAAAAATGGCAACGGCAAAAAAAGCCATAGAAGTAATTGTAGTAGAGTCGTCAATTTCTACTTTACCAATTTTTAAGAGCTTAACTTTATCTGGACGGTATATAGCTTCAATTTTATGTAGGATCATTTTGTAAAGAATATAAAAACGTGTTGTTTTAATGCCTCCGCAAGTAGCCCCTGCCATGCCTCCCAAATACATTAAAATAAACATAATCATCTGAGAGGGGAAAGGCCATAGATCATAGTTGGCTGTACTAAATCCAGTAGAAGTTTGCGCACTTACTGCTTGAAAAGCACCTACCCTAATGGTTTCCATAAAAGAGGCTACCGAGGTGTCAGTATAGTAATATAAAGGACTTCCAAACAAAAAGGCGGAGACTAATAAGCCGCCTAAAAACAAAGAAGAAGCAAACAGGGAAAATTCAGGAGAGTAAATTCTATAAAATTTAAGGCGAATAATATGAAAGTACAGGCCGAAGTTAATGCTTCCTAGAATCATAAAAAGTAAGACAACCCACTCTACACCTGAATGATTATAATGGCCTACGCTGTTGGAATTAATAGAAAAGCCTCCAGTGGAAACATTAGATAACGTTAGGCAAATGGCGTCATAAAAAGGAAGCTTAGGATTTACTAGTTCAAGCAAAATAAGTTCAATAAAGGTAAGACCAAGGTACAGCTTCCAAAGAAGTGAGGCTGTTTCTTTTATTCTTGGTGCTATAGATTCTTTTAAAGGGCCTGTCATTTCCATTTGATATAGAAACTTTCCTCCAACTCCCAACGCGGGCAATACGGTTAAAAAGATTAAGACAATTCCCAACCCTCCTAACCATTGCATAAAGCTGCGCCAAAAAAGAAGAGGTCTAGCAACGGCTTCCAGCCCTTCTAATATAATTTTACCATCCTCATTTCTAATAGGGCTAATCGTTCCATAAAAGGTATATGACTTATCAGGTACATGAACATTAGTAAGATGAATGGGAATTTCTTCTTCTTTTTCGTTAAAAGACTTAGGGAACATAATGGATGCCCCAGTAGTAGTAAGCCCTGAAATAGATTCAAAATAGGCATCTACAGGGTTTTCTAGCGTACGGGTAAGGTAAAAGGGTAGAGCGCTAATGATAGAGGTTAAAAACCATATTGCTACTACTAAAAGGATGCTCTCTCTTCTATATAGATTTCCTTTAGCTTTTCTTCCTATAAAGCGAAAGGTTCCGGCAAGCAACAGGCAAATACCTATAGTTTCTAAAAATTGTAGATGGGAATTGGGATAAACAGACTGAACTCCAAAATCAAAATAAAGAGCGACCACAAAAGGAAGGCATAATACTAAAGCAAAGTAGAAAAGGTAGTTGCCTACTATTTTAAAAAGCTCTCGGTACTGCACTGCTGCCTCCTAAAAAAGCTCTTGTAGCTCTTGAATATGTTTAGGTGAAGAAATAATGATGACAGTGTCATGGGGAGAAAGAACTCTATTTCCTTTTCCAATCATGACTCGTCCCTTATTTTCAATAACAGCAATGATAAGATCTTTAGGTATTTTTCCTTTTAGCTGACTTAAGGGAATACCAATCAATTTTGACTCAGCTGATACTCTCATTTCAATGATTCTAGCTTGATTGTCGTATAAGGAAGTAATAGACAAAACTTTTTCTTCGTGTATTAGGGACAATATCCTATTAGCAATATTTAACTTTTCAGAAAGAGAAGGGGTAATTTCTAACTTTCTTAAGGTCTGACTTAAATGTGTATCGGAAATTAAGCTTATTACTTTTTTGCAGCCAATCTGCTTTGCAAGAGAGGATAATACCATATTAAGTTCATCTTTTTTGGTACATGTAATAAAAGCATCACTTAACTGGACGTTTTCCGATTGTAAAAACGAATAATCTTTAACATCGTGGTTCAAAATAGTGCTATCTGGAAGGTTGTCTGATAATTTTTTACAACGAAGCTCATCTTTTTCAATTACTTTTACAGAAACGTGTTGGCTTTCTAAAATCCTGGCTAGATGAAGACCGACTGTGGATCCACCTGCTATAATGATAGAATTTAAATGAATCGGATTAAGCCCAAAGAAATTAGGCAGTTCTAACATAATGTTAGTTTCACCAACAATTGTGATTTCATCATTAGGAAGTAGAGTGTCTTCCCCATGAGGGAAAATAATATTAGTTCCTTCTTGTGTCTGCCTTTTAATAGCTCCTATAATCAGTTCTTCTGGTAAGCCTAAGGAATGAATAGGAATCTCTGATTTATCCCAATTTTCGCTGATATGAATGTTGCGCATCTGAATAGCACCATGGGCAAAATTTTCAATACCTTCTCCGCCTGTAGAAAGAAGGATTTTAAAAATATCGTGGGCAGCCAATATTTCAGGAGCAATAAAATGGTCTACGAAAAAAAGTTTAGCAAAATCAAGCCTGCTTCTTGCTAAGTATCCTAAATCTTTTATTCGGCAAATTGTAGTTGGGTAGCCCAAGTTTTTAGCTATGGCACAAGAGACTAGGTTTGTCTCATCGTCTCCAGTCATTGCTATAAAAATTTCAGGCTTGTTCTCTAAAAGATCATCGTAAAGTGTCCAGTTAGAGCCTAGGCCATGAATGGTTGCCACATCAATTTCTCGGCTGATGTCGTTAAGTCGTTTTAAATCTTTGTCAATTAAAACAACGTTGTGTTCTTCTGAAGATAAAACAGAACTAACATAGGTGCCTAAAGTGCCGGCCCCCAAAATGACAATGTTCATACAAGTTTTAAGGATTGTTGCTTATATAGTTTTGCATCCATTCTTCACTTTTAAGTACTTGGCCAAAAGAGCTTAAATTAGTAATAGAGGCTTGATGAAGGGCTTCACTATAACTCGCTACACAGTCTATCAATGTAGTAATTTTATAGTTTCGGCTTATTGCCTCTCTGGCAGTTGTCTCGATGGGGCCATTAGTTGTAAAGCCCACCAGAACTAATTCTACACAATCAAGAGAGGATAAATACCTTTCTAGTTCAGTATCATAAAAGGCAGAAAGGTTCCACTTCCTTACTCTATAATCGACCTTAGGGATTTCATCTAACAAGTCGTATCCCCAAGTCTCCGGTCTAAACCCGTCTTTCTCTAAAAAAGGGCGGAGTTTGGAGTAAACTCCTAATCCCATAGCATTACCCTCAATGTCACTTAAGACCGTTAATTGGGTTGCTATAACTGGAATTCGGTTTTTATGACAGAAGTGAACAGTATTAATAATATTAGGAAGAATAACAGGGACATGAGTTGCTGCAAGACCATTTCTGGCATAGACACCTTCTGCGTGACAAAGGTCATTTTGCATGTCTAAAATAATTAAAGCAGTCGGGTAAGAAGCCATAATTTTCTCTATTCAATTGAAAATGTTATTGTTTAACTTACTTAGATTTTTGTCGATAGGAAGCTTGAAATAATATGAAAGAAGGGTATTGTTTAACTCCTTTTAAAGAGGGTAATATTTTTTTGTTAGATGACTAATTGTGTAGTATATAACTATATGATAGTTAGTTTTATGTAGTATTGTTTTCATTTCAATAAGTTATTTTTGTCTTAATTCCATAATTAAAAAAAACTTGTTAATAAAATTATTTTTTTATTATTATCACAAATATAAATGGGATGTGAGAAAGATGCGTATTTTAAAAAAATCAAGTTTTGCTATTTCAATTGTATGTTTAGCTTGCATAACTTCTAGTGCTGCGTCACCGTCTAAAGAAGAGTCTATTTTCATAGAGCAAATAAAAAGCGCGCATGCTCAGAATGATATTCAAGGCTTTTTTACAAAGTTATTTAAATATATTAAGGCTTTTCCTCAAGGAGAAGCAGTAGATCATTTTCTTGCACTAGCTGGGGATATTTTTTATACCCATAACAAATATGCTCAGGCTATTAAAGCCTATAAGAAAGTTCATGATCAAGATGTATGGAAAACTATTGAACTTAATTTTCTTTTATCTAATTTGGCTCTTGAAGATCATGAATCAGTTCTTAATTATTTATATAGTGTCAAAAATATAACAACCGAATCTCAAGAAGTAATTCTTCGCACCATTAATAAAGTTTCCCAAGATCAAAGTTTTGATAAAAACCTTCTTTCAGATTATTTATTATATGGTATTTCAATTTATGAATCTTATCCATCCGAAGAACATGATTTAAATTCATTGCAAGACCTTTCAAGATACTATTTATTAACAGGTCAGTTTTCTAAAGCTGCTGCAACTTTATACAAAACAATTGAGCTAGATCAGGGAAATAATGAAAAAACCTTGTTACAAATAGCTAATATTCAGTCAAAGTATGATACAAACGCTGCTTTGACAACGTTTTCTGAAGTTGTAGCTTTGAATGGCAGACATAAAACTTTTGCTTCATACAATCAGTTAAAACTTTTGCTTAAGAAAAGAAGGTTTAATGAAATTATCCTCTTAAAAGAGGCTTTTTCTAAAAACTTAGATAAAAAGAATATACCCTTTTTGCATTTTTCATTAGGGGCTGCGTACTTTGCAAATAAAGAATATAGCCAATCAGAAAATGAACTAATGGCATTTTTAAATAACGTAGGCGAGTACCATACTTATGAAGAAGAAGTCTTAGATGCTCTAGTTAACATTGCAGAAACCCAAAATAAAAATGTGCTTTCTAAAATCGAGCTTAAATACATTTCATTTAATTTAGAAAAAGAGAACCACGAAAAAATTATTCAATATGTACTTAATGCTAAAAAACTGACACATGAATCTAAAGAATTACTTTTGAGCACTATAAGTAAATTTTCACGTGATAAGAATTTTGATCAAAGTCTTATGAAAGATTACTTGTTCTGTGGAATTTTCATTTATGAATCTGATGAAGCTTATGAATATGATTTAAATTCTTTAAGAACTCTTTCTCAATATTATTTGGCGACAAATCAACTTTCGAAAGCTGTTTCAGCTCTTAAAAAAACAATATATTTAGATCCAAGAGCTAAAGAGAAAACCTTATTAAATGTTGCCAAGCTACAAATGGAGTATGATAGGCAAGCCGCTTATTCAACCCTTTCAGAAGTGGTAGATATGCAAGGTAAACTTGCAGCTCTCGCAGCTCACAAGCAACTGGAAGTTTTATTTGAAGAAAGCGAGTTTGAAAAAATTATAGAATTAAAAGACGAATTTTTATCTAACTTAGATAGTTCTAGCATGCCCTTTTTTCATTACGCACTTGGGATGTCTTACTTAGCCTATGAAGAATATCAATTATCTGAAAACGAATTTGCAGCTTTTCTAGAAGACGTAGGAAGCTACCAAGTCTATGAAAGCGAGGTTAAAGATACTTTAGTAGCTATCTATGAATTTAGAGAAAACATTCGAAAAGAAGTTGCAAAAAGAGAATTAGTTGTTTCACCGGAAGAAAAGTCTTATTTTTATGACGCAATACAAGAATACAAAAATAATAAGGAGTATGACAAAGCCAAGATCTACTTGAGAAAGCTTTTATTAGTAGCAACAGCGAAAGAAAAAAGAGCTCTTTACTTTGAACTTGCCATCATCAATTTTGAGTCTGAAAATTACCTGACATCAAGAAAGCAGTTCGAAGAATTTTTGATAGATTATCCTAAAAGTCCACTTGCTGCCTTAGCTTGGGACTATTTTATTCAAAGTTCTATACAACTAGCCAATGATAGTAAATATCCCTTTGCAAAGGCGCAGCTTATTTTTGATCTTGAGATCCTTTTAGAAAAAAATGTTGCCTTCATGAATGTGTTTGAAGTTAATAAGTATTTATTATTGTTAGGTCAAACGCAATATGCTACTAAGGACTATGAAGCTGCAATAAGTACTTTCGTTAGGCTTATTAATCAAAATCCAAACCAGAATATCTTATCAAAAGCTTATGTACTTTTAGCTTATAGCTACCACTATGGTCTAGGGGACCAAGAAAAATACTCTGTATTTATTCAAAAAGCATTAGAGCTCCAACCTGATTTAGAGGTGGAAAACTATAGCCAACAAGAGCTGACAGAAAAAGAAGAAGACTTTCCAGAAGAACTGCAAGAAGAAATCTGATATAACCTTTGATCAATGTTAGTGTTGAAAAAATCTAGTTTTCTATTAAAAGCAACCCAATTATGGCACCTTAAAACTGGCAACCCATTCCTAGGCCTACAGTTGGTCCATTGACATTAATGTTATTTCGTTCGCTTGCAATGGAAGGACCAAATTTGAACTTGCGCACAGAGTAGTCTACAAATAAATCAAAAAACAAAGGATAACTAGGTTTAGGGAAAATCCAGAATCCAAGTTGAAAGGCTCCACCGACTTTCGTTTCGTTCACTCTTCTTTGAACAAAGTCACTGTTATTTTTTATTCTTAAGAAAAAAACGCGTGGTCCTATTCCAGCGTATATATGTAAGTAATCAATAATGGGATAAACACCTTTAGCTCCAAAAGCAAGAGAACCGATTAAAAGGCTTGTAGGTGTTTCTTGAGCTCTAGTCAACCCATCTCTCCAGTAGGCTCCACCTTTAGTCCAAAGAACTAAGTATTTCATAGGGAAAAATCCTAGCTCAACTTGTCCATTAAAGCCTCCAGTTTGATAAGTCTCCCTTATTCTTCTATCGGTTGGGTAGAAATAGCCCGGAAGGATTTCTATATACCCAATTCTGTTGCATTGTTTGTTTTTATTGGTCTTTTGTATCTGAGTAGGTTCTGATTGTTTAGTAAGTTCTTCTAGTTTCTGAGAAAAATAATCAAGTTCATCGCTTAAAGTTGCTTTGTCATCTGTGAAAGTATTGGCAAATATAGAGCTAACAAACATTAAGAAAACAAAAAGATATCTCATAAAATTTACATAATAGGTTCAATAATAATCTCAATGTTCCAGTTTTGGATTTTTAAATCAATAATTTACTAGATGATTTTTTCTTTAAAACTCTGTAGTTTTTTATAAAACTGATAGGACGGTTTTTTTTAGAAAAAGTGTTGCTTCTGCAAAAAATTAAAGATAAAGTTTTCTCTATGAAAATTGCATCGGTTATTAATTACTGTACAAATGAGTATAGGTTTTTAAAGTCTTGCGTTGAAGAGGCGCTTAAATTTTCTGAGCAGGTTTTGATTACCGTTTGCGATCATTTTTTTGATGGTTCTCCAGAAGACTTAGATGCTTTAGAGCAGACTTTTTCAGAGTTTCCAAACTGTCAGTTTTTATTCTATCCTTATATCCTAGATAAGGTTCCTAAGAAACTTTTAAAAAAAATAGGGGATAATTTTTGTTGTACGTTTTCTAGAGCTATTGGTTTTTCTTGTGCTAAAAAGGATATTGACTACCTTCTCTTTTTAGATACAGATGAAATAGTTGAATCAGACAAGTTTAAAAGCTGGTTGAAGGTATTTCCTATTTCTCAATTTGATGCGGTAAGACTTTCTAACTACTGGTATTTTCGAGAGTCAAAATACAGAGCAAAAACTTGGGAGGATTCTGTAGTGATGGTTAGGAAAAAAGCTCTTTCTAGAAAAATATTACTGCAAGAAGGGGATCGTTTTGCCTGTTTTAACCATGTAAAAGGTAAAACTAAGCGTCACTGTACAGGTCAAGACAATTGTCCATTCATTCATCATTATAGTTGGGTTAGAACCAAAGGTGAAATGCTTAAAAAAGTAACTACTTGGGGGCATCGCAAAGAAAGAAACTGGGTTGATTTAGTAGAGGAAGAGTTTTCTAGGGAATTTAATGGGATTGATTTTATTCATGGCTATGAATTTGAAGAAGTTGATCCTTTTGTTAAAATTGATGTAGGAAAAAAAGTTCAAAAAAAATCTATTTTAACTAAAAAAAATGTTTATAGAATTTCTGAAAGAGAGCTTTTTACTATTTTAGGAAAAGGCTTTCAGCGATTTTTACCTCTGACACCTCCTATTAGAAAGGACTTGATTTAAACTTAGATTCAATAGATCATTACTATCCGAAATGTGCACCGGTAGCTCAATTGGATAGAGTACCTGGCTACGGACCAGGAGGTTAGAGGTTCGACTCCTCTCCGGTGCAATTTTATCTATTTTTTTAATTATGATTCTTGAAGTTTTCAAAACAGGTCCTTTAGACACTAATGCGTTAGTCATAGCCTGTAAAGAAACAGGCATAGCCGCTATTTTTGATGCACCATTTGGAAGTTGTGAAGCAATTATTGATTTCTGCAAAAGAAAATCTTTAAAAGTGCAGGCTCTTTATCTTACCCATTCTCATTGGGATCATATAGGAAATTGTCATCTTTTAAAAAAATCTCTTCAAGTTCCTATATATGTTCATGAAAAAGATGCTGAAAATTTAACCAATCCAGGTGTTGATGGAGTTCCGATGATTGCTCCAGTCCAAGGGATGACTCCTGATGGATTTTTGCAAGATGGTGAAAAAATTAGTATTGGCAATCTTTCTTTTATTGTACTTCATACTCCAGGTCACTCTCCCGGATCTGTTTGCTTTTATGAGAAAAATCAGAAAGTAGTAATTTCAGGGGACACCCTTTTTAAAGGTTCTTTTGGTAGTGTCGCTTTTCCTTCCTCTAATAGGTTTGACATGATCGAATCATTAAAAAAACTTGCAAAATTGCCTGAAAATACTAAAGTGTATCCAGGCCATGGAGAGCCAACATTGATTGGTAAGGAAAAGTGGCTTGCAGATGCCCATAAATATTTAACATAAAAAAGGAGGTATCCTAATGACTCTTGTTGGAAAAAAAGCTCCCAACTTTAATGCTAAAGCAGTAAAGAATGGAAAAATTGTAGAAGATTTTTCCTTAGACTCTTTAAAAGGTAAATATGTTGTATTTTTCTTTTATCCTTTAGATTTTACTTTTGTTTGTCCAACAGAACTGCATGCTTTTCAAGAAAAGCTTCAAGAGTTTGAAGCTAGAGAAGCTGAATTAGTAGCATGTTCTATTGATAGCTGGTATTCGCACTTTGCTTGGCTTACAACTCCAAGGTCAAAGGGTGGAATCCAAGGCGTTAGCTATCCCATTGTTTCTGATATTCATAAGAGTATTTCTAAGGACTATGAAGTGCTAAAAGAAGAAGATGGTGTCTCTTATAGAGGCTTATTTTTAATTGATAAAGAAGGTGTTGTCCGTCATCAGCTAATTAATGACCTTCCTCTTGGAAGATCGGTAGATGAAGCTCTTCGTACTCTTGATGCTCTTATTTATCATGAGGAAAATGGCGAAGTTTGTCCGGCAAACTGGGAAAAAGGAAAAAAGGCAATGGCACCTACTCAAGAAGGCTTAGAAAACTACTTCAATTAATGAGTGTAATAGTCATATAAATCCTTTTCCTGAATGAGCATATAACAGTTATGGCTTTTACAGGCTTTGCGAGCGGCGGCGATAATTTCTTTGTCACCGACTCCAAAAATAGTAATTAAGCTTAATGGCGTATGCTCATTGCTTTCTTCAAGATATTGTAATCCTTTCATGTAATCTTTTTTGCTAAAACCCTCTTCGTGTACCCTAAAATATACAACGCTGTAATGGGAGAGAAGACTTTGAACAGCAAAGGCTATGCTGCTGCTTTTCTTGGCTGGATTTCCTAAGGCATCAAAAAGCTTACTTAAAGACTCACAAAGGTAAGGTTGTTGAAACTTACCTTTTTCTGCTTCTCCAAATACAGCAATTTTTTTTAGCATTGCAAATGTCTCAATTTATTTTTCAAATAGGTTAGCAATGAATTTTTTTCAAGGTGATATAAAAGCTGCAATGCTAATTAATTAGTTGTTTTCTAGCAGGGGATACTTTTTCTATTCATCAGATAGCTTACTGCATTTTCTGTTAAATAAGCACCAGCATAAAAAGAAGTAACAACGCCTAAAGGAAAGATAACGAAAATAGAGGAAATCATAGCAAAGGCTGGGGACGCTATTAAGAAAACTTTTTGGATTAGCTTAAATATTGGGAGTAAAGATGCACCTGCTGCGATAATTCCACCAATAAGAGCAATTTTCTTAGGCATCTTAGAGGAGGTAGATGAAGAAGGTTTTGGAGCAGAGGATGACGTCGTTTTAGTTATCAAATTAGTGGCAATTTTTTGAATGCTTTCTCTACAAGATGGGCAAGTATTGATAGTGGTTCCTTGCACAATAAACCATTGGTCCAAACAATCTTTGTGATAAATATGAGGGGAAATCTGTCTGTCTGAGTCGAAAGAAGAGGTCATAAGGTGAGCGCTAGCATCATCATCATCATTAACATCGTCTTGGCAAATAGGACACTCTTTCTCTAAACGATCTTTTTCTTCTTCTGGTAGCTGGTTTAATTGAAATGTTACATAAGGAAGTGAAACTGCCATGTTTGCCTCTTTTTAAAAATCAAGGTAATAGAGTTTAGCGTATTTAAATCTAAAAAGTGAAACAATATTCTTTGTTCATAGTGTATCTTTGCTTGCTAGCATCCCGTTATATTTTGCAATTTTCATCATTATTTTTTAACTATGAAGATAGTTTATCATGCGTTGTGTTAGAAAAACAGTAGCGCCGATAAGTAAAGGAGCTATTATAAAAACAAAAGCAATTTTAGCTAATACGGGGACAACTATAAGAAGAATTTTTTGTACCACCTTAAATATGATCCACAAAGATGCGCTAGCTACAATCACTCCTCCTATAGAAGAAACTTGGTTTAGCAAACTATTGGAGGCAGATGAAGAAGGAGGGGAAGGCTTTTTTAAAGACAAAATAGAAATAACTTTTGGCGGACTGGCTTCTTTAATTAATTTTCTATTACATGAAAAACATTTTTTTTGGGCATCAGGCTTAGAAGCTAATTGTCCATCCAAACATGTTCTATGAAAAACATGAGAAATAAGCTCGTCAGATTCTCTATCATATTCAATAAAATGTCCTGCAGCTACATTTTCAGTATCAAGTGGACGATCGCAAATAAGGCAATCTTTGTTAAAATCTCTTGAGTAAAATAATTGATATGGAGCTGTAGTGGATACCATATTGTTTTCCAAGTCATAAAATTAAGACAGGAGAGTCTACATCATTTTTGCTTTAAAAATTAAGAAAGATTCTTTTTTGGATTTGAGTCTTGTAAAATAGCTTCTTTTCCGAGCATATCTTCGATTTCTAGTAGCCTGTTATATTTTGCAATCCTATCAGAGCGCGAAAGAGATCCTGTTTTGATTTGACCTGCATTAACAGCTACGGCAAGATCGGCTATAAAAGTATCTTCGGTCTCTCCTGATCTATGGGATATGACTGTAGTGTAGTTATTTTGATGAGCTAGATCAATTGTTTGCAGAGTTTCCGTAAGGGTTCCAATTTGATTTACTTTGATTAAAATAGAGTTAGCAATTTTTTGCTCTATCCCTTTTTGTAAAAATTTTGGATTAGTGACAAATAGGTCATCTCCTACCAATTGGATGTCATTGCCTAGTTTTTCAGTTATAAGTTTCCATCCCTGCCAATCGTTTTGATCTAATCCATCTTCAATTGAATCAATAGGGTATTCTTCACATAATGAAGAATAGTAAGAAACCATTTCTTCTATAGATCTCGACTTAAACTCTTTATTTTTCTTTTGTTTTTTTGTTTCGATATATTGCTTTGATTTTGCTTCAAAAAACTCTGATGCAGCAGGGTCTAGTGCAATAGTTACTTGGTCAAAAGGCTTATAGCCAGCATTTTCGATGGCTTTTACAATAAATTCTAATGCTTCTTCATTAGACCCTAACGGAGGAGCAAAGCCACCTTCGTCTCCAACAGACGTTGCATATCCTTTATTCTGTAATAACTTTTTCAAAGTATGAAAAATTTCTGCACCCCATCTGATAGCTTCTTGGAAATTTGCTGCACCAATAGGTCTTATCATAAACTCTTGAAAATCTAGCATGTTATCAGCATGAGCTCCACCATTGATGATATTCATCATAGGCATAGGAAGGATATATTTTTTTTGTTCTCGAATAGAGGCAAAAAGAGGCTTTTTTTCTATCAGACTTTTCAATTTAGCATTTGCTAAAGATATTCCTAAAATAGCATTAGCGCCCATTTTAGATTTATTTTCAGTGCCGTCTACCGAAAGCATAAGCTGGTCGATTTCTTCTTGTTGAACTGGGTCTTTTCCGAGTAAAGCTTTTTGAAGAGGTCCGTTTACATTTTCTACTGCCTTTAAAACACCTTTTCCAAAATAGCGGCTTGGCTCATGGTCTCGTAATTCCAGCGCTTCATGCTCGCCGGTAGATGCTCCAGAAGGAACTGAAGCACAGGCAGTAAGGCCTGATGTACTTTGTACAAAGACGCGTATAGTTGGGTTTCCTCTAGAGTCTAAAATTTCAATAGCATGAACTTTTTCTAATTTTTCCATAGCCTGCCTAATTTAGGTTTAATACTTCTTTCATTAAACTATGATAAGAGGCAAAACGTAAAGAAGAGATTTTACCAGTATCCACAGCCTCTTTAACATTGCATTTTGGTTCGTCAATATGGGTACAGTTAGGAAAATGACAATTAACTCCCTCTTCTTTAATTTCCCAAAAGTGATCAATAATATCTTGTTTTTTTAGATCCCAAACACCAAAGCTTTTAATGCCTGGAGTATCAATGCAAAATCCTCCTTCTTTTAAGGGTAGTAAAACCGCTTTAGTGGTTGTGTGAGAGCCTTTATATGTTTTTTGCACAATAGAGCCTACACGCAAGTTATGAGAAGTAGTTGCATTAATTAAAGAGGATTTCCCAACACCAGATTGTCCTGCAAAAACAGAAGATTTGTTTTTCATAAATTGCTTGAGTCTATCAATGCCTTTATTCTTTGTAACACTAATAGTAAGAATGGGTACGAAAACTTTCTCATAAGAAGCTACAAAATCATTGAAAAGTTCTTTTTCTTTTTTCTCCGCATCTTCCAATAAGTCTACTTTATTGATCAGAACAATGGGATGCATGTTCCCTTTTTTGGAAGAAATTAAAAATCTATCTACAAGATGAGGTTTTAAATTTGGCATCACAATAGATACTGTAATAAAAATCTGCTCAATATTTACAGCAATCAACTGTTTTTTTTTGCCTGAAACATCTACTCTGGCAAGCTCTGCTATTCTAGGGTCTATTTTAATGATTTGACCTTCTAAGTCAGAAAAAACAAACCACACAAAATCGCCTACAGCAATGAGATTTTTATTTTTTGTTTTTTCTTTCTTTAGACTTCCCTTAAGAGTTGCTAAGTATTCTTTTCCCTGAAAATCAAGAACAACTTTTTCTCCAGTTATGCTTAGTACTCTTGCCTTTTTGGCTTCCTTAGGAAGAGGTTTTTCAGTAACTTTTTTTTCAAGATTTGTTTTTTTATATTTAGAGCGATCTTTGCTTTGATAGTATTTTTTTTGCTTTTTAGTGTCTTTTCTGTGTTTAGCAAAAAAATCTTCTTCGTAATATTCGTTATTTTCCATGAGCCATTTTATACATAATAATGGAGCCGCAAACAGCCACATTTAAGGATTCTACATTCTTTTTCATTTTTACACTGATAATGTCTATTGGGGCAGGCCAAATGCCGGCTCCTAATGACTCATTACTTAAAATTAGAGCGCATGGTTTTTCAAAGGTTACTTTTTCGATATCTTTTCCATCCATATCAGCAAGATAAATAGAAGATTTTTTCAAAGTGGTCAGTATTTCTTCTTTCGTTTGTATAAGAAACGGAAGAGAGAAACAAGCTCCTTTGGATGCTCTTATAGCCTTATCATTGAAAGGATCTACTGTATTTGGCGTTAGAATAATACCGCTAAATCCAAGAGCTAAAGCTGTTCTGAATAATGTTCCCAAATTGCCAGGGTCAGCAATGTTATCCAATATTAAAATACAGCCGGAAGTGTCAATAGAGTTATATTCAGGAAGCTCCATTACAGCAGCAAAAGGCTCGGGATTTTTCACCCCTGAAATTTTTTTTAAAATTTCATCCGTAACAGTAATTATTTCTTTGGCTTTAATTTTACCTTGGTCTTTTTTTTCTTTTAAGATAAGCAGAGAAATAGGAAAGAGAGAAGCTACTTCCTGAATTATTTTTTTACCGCTAAGGAAAACTTTTTTTTTCATATAGCGATAGGATTTATCTTTTCTAAGTTTAACAAGCTCTTTGACGAGTGGGTGTTGTAGAGAGCGGATTTGTTTTGCTAGCATAAAAATTAAATTACTTTAAAAACTCAATTATGTCAGGTAAAGAAATAACAAAAAAGCCCTTAATTAAAAGAATAAACACATCAATTATTTTTAGAGTTTTTTATCTTAGTTTGATTCTTATTGTACTTCCTCTGGTGTTACATTCCTTTTGGATGTATAGGCGTGATTTAGACCAAAGAAAGCAGGAATTATTTACTTCTCTAAATATACTCGCGGAAACAAGGTCATCATTTATTCATGAAATCATAGAAGATAAGCAAGGATTATTAAACTTGATTGAAGATGATACTCAATTTATTCAAAGCATTGAAGGGAACAGTCAAGAAGAATCCGTGCAAAATTATTTGAAAAAAGTTGCCAGTGAATTCAAACTGTCAGAAATATTTTTTTTAGAAGCTGATACTTTTTTTTGTAAAAACTCTTCTAATGAAATTTTATTGGGAAAAGATTTTTCAAAATATCTTTTTTTAATAAGTAAGTTTGGCGAAGATAATTTTGTTATTTTTGGAGTTCTTCCTTTTATTCAGGAAAAAAGGCTATTTGTAGGAAAAACCCTTTATGATCAAAAAACAGGTAATGAGATTGGGATATTATTAGCAACTACTCCTGCCGAGGCTTTAGTTGCCAGACTATCTTCTTTTGTCGACTCTCCTTATCAGATTGATATTTCCCTTTTAATGGAAGAGGGAATCATTTTTGCAAGTTCAGATGAAAATCTTGAGATGCAGTCAATGCAAAATGTAAGCCCATTATTTGTTCAAAAGCTTAAAGCTTCAGGGCAAATAGGGAATTTTCATGTTGTTCAAGGGGAATATACCTTGAAAAAGATCAAGAAGTATTCGAAAGCTTATGAATTAGAGGGAAAGGAAAACAGTCTTGCTGCTTTAAGTCCTGTAAAAGAATCTGCCATTTCAGTTCTTTTAGATGTCAATGAAAACAAAGTCATTATCTTGCAAGCGAAACTATATTTGATTCAAGTTATCAGCTTGCTCGCTTTGATTGTTATAGTCGGAGGAGGTGGTTCTTTATTATTTATCTTGCGAATGGCAAGGCCTCTTAAGAACCTTCATGAGGCCATGGCTAAAGTTTCTAAAGGGGACCTATCAGCCAGGTTTAAAGAAGATAGGATGGGGTTTGAAATCAATTTAGTAGGACAAGATTTTAATGAAACAATCGATTCTATCGTCCGCCATCAAAAAGAAGCTGAGGTTCAAAAAGCCCATAAAGAAAGAATGGCGCAAGAGTTGAAAATTGGCTATGACATTCAACGTGCTCTTTTGCCTTCTAAACTACCTGATCTTCCTGGTTTGGAAATTGCTAATAATTTTATTCCTGCAAAGGAAGTAGGAGGGGATTTCTTTGATCTTTTTGTTAGAAAAGATGGGAAAGTTTTTATCATTATCGCAGATACTGCTGGCAAAGGGATTCCAGCTTGCTTATTTTCTTTTACTATTAGAAGCATGTTTCGCTCTTTTGCCTCTACTTATGACGACTTAAAAAAGATTGTAGAAAAAGTAAATGCCCTTTTTTGTTTAGATACAAAAGATTCTGGAATGTTTGTCACTCTTTGGGCAGGGCTATATGAACCTAAAGACAATACTCTTACTTTTTGTAATATGGGACATCTTCCTGCTTTTATTAAGAAAGACAGCCAAGTTACAGAGCTGAACACTGTCGGAATTGCCTTAGGCGTAGATGATACGCCAAGCATTGAAATACAAGCTGTACAAATAGAAAAACAAGATATTTTAATACTTTATACGGATGGAGTTATTGAAGTTGAAAATGAAAATCATGAATTTTTAGGAATTAATGGTCTTAAAGAATACTTGCAATCTTCGCAAGAAACTTCAGCTCAATTACTTTTAGATGGCCTTTTGCAAAAAACAAAAAACTTTTGTGCTAGCAATGAGTTCCCGGATGATCTAACCATGCTTCTTATCAAGTTTTTCTAAAGATCTCTAGTTAAGTGAAAAATGTTTTTGTAGTTCTTTAAGAACGGCGGTTTTATCAAGAAGCCTTTTATTAATAGAAATTTTTTCTGCTTCATGTAAAAGCTCCCCTAGTTTTTTAGAAGGCTTAATACCTAAGTCAATAAGATCATTCGCTGTTACTAATGGAGTCTGCTTTTCTATGCGCTCTATAAATGGAGCAAGTTCCTTTTTTCTTTGTTCGTGTCGTTGGAAAAATTCAGCTCTCTGAGATACTGGGATTTTAGCCCCAATTATATGAAGACAAAGATCAGAAAGTGAATTGGCATAGAAAAGAGCCCAAGAGCAGTCATCTGTTTGTAAATTTTGGTGCAGGTGCTTTGCTTCATAAAGAAATTTAATAAACTTGATTTCCTGATTGGATAGTTTTAAATACTCACAAAGAGCAATAGCCTCATCAATGGAATTATTAGCAAAAAGCTCATTAACATAGACAATCAAGGGAGAATTTCTTGGAAAATCCTCCATGGTTTTAAGTCTATCTTTTAAAGTTTTGAGATCTACTTCTTGCAACTTTGGAAAAATAACTTCTAGAAGTTTGAGCTCATGCATTACAAGCATAGCTTTAGAAAAACTTGGATACATAGTCATTTTAGAAAATTCTTGAACGACTCTTTCTATGGCAACAGCAGGAAAAAGTTCCTTAGCATGCTTATAAATAGCATCTTTTAGATCAGGGTCAATAGCAAAGGAAAACCTGCAAGCTAATCGAACAGCTCGAATCATTCGCAAACGATCTTCTTTTATCCTTTCATGAGGGTTCCCAATAGCTTTAATAAGTTTTTTTTCCAGATCCTGTTTCCCTTCTACAAAATCGATTACCATATCTTTTAAGGGATCATAAAACATCCCGTTAATGGTAAAGTCTCTTCTTTGGGCATCTTGCTCTGCTGTTGAAAAGGCGATCTTGGTAGGCCTTCTGCCATCTTTGTATTCTATGTCTTCTCTAAAGGTAGCCACTTCGTATTGCTTATCATCAATAATGACTAAAATAATCCCAAAACTTATGCCTATAGGTACGGTTCTTTTAAAAAGTCGCTGTATTGTTTCTGGAGGAGCGCTTGTAGCAATATCTATATCATCTGAGGGCTTTTGCAAGAGAAAATCTCTAACCCATCCACCAGCATAGTATGCTACGTAACCATGCTTGGCTAATGTATCTACAATAAATCTGGCTTCTTTATGTTCTTCCATATTTTAAAAAGCGGCAGATCCTGAAACAGAATAGGCAAGCTCATCGTAAAACCGGGCTTCTGCATTCAGGAAAAATTTTTGATGAACACTTATTGATGTTCCTAAAAAGTATCCAATATTGAGGCGATTTTTTAAAGTAAAGGTGCTATCTGATTTAAAACGAATACGAGTTATTAAATATTTAGCTCCTAAGTAGGGTGTAAACATTCCCAGTGAGCTAGCCAACCCAAAAGCCAGATGCCACTCTCTTAAAGAAAAAAACTGTGGTTTTGTATTAAAAGGGGTGGGTTCTTCATTAAGATAAAAAATAGACCGCTTGGTTGTAGGGATACGAAAATAGCTGAAGTCTGTTCCAAAATAAGTTTTGCCGAACTGAAGTAAAATAACTTTAGCACCAACTATCCAGGAAAAATGATTTTCTGTTTCAATATTTAAAAACTTTCCTTCAGGAAAAATGTCATTAGGGGAGTTAGTAAACCAAAGAATTTTGGCGCTCGACTGCCCTAAATTTCCATAAAGCTCTAAACGTTCTCTAAAAGAGACCGATATATTGCCCATATTTGAGATAATTTCAAAATTATTGACCCTTTTCTTATCCCCAAAGTCTACTGTTGTACTTTCAGAAATCAATTTTTTATCACTTACAAAATCGGCTAAGTATCCTGTTTGTACTTTTATCCAAGGATCTTCTTCACTAAAAAGCCCTTTTTCCAAAATAGCTGGTGAGGCAATATTTCCTACATAGGTTGCTTGTAAATAAGGAATGAATAAAACAAAAATAGCAAAAAAATTTTTCAAGAGGCCCCCTAAACTCAAAATTGACTATAGCAAATGGAAAAAAAAATATATCTTTTAAGTGAAAATGTTATCAATCAAATTGCGGCAGGAGAAGTAATTGAAAATCCAGCTTCGGCCCTTAAGGAACTCGTAGACAATGCATTAGATGCCAAAGCTTCACATATTTTAGTAGAGATAAGACAGGGCGGTCTCACTTTTTTAAAGGTGGAAGATGACGGCCATGGGATGACAAAAGCTAATTTGGAGTTGTCTATTCAAAGACATGCAACATCTAAAATTTCTAGTTTATCTGATCTCTTTGCTTTAAAAACAATGGGTTTTAGAGGTGAAGCTCTTTCATCAATTGCCTCAATCGCTAAGATGAGCATTACTTCTTCTTTTGAAGGAACTCTAGCTTGCACACTATCTGTTAGTGGAGGGAAAATAGAACAAATAAAAGATACAGCCAGAAAACAAGGAACAACTATTGAAGTTAAGGATCTTTTTTTCAACACTCCCGCAAGAAAAAAATTTCAAAAGGCTCCTGCAAAAAATACACAAGAAGTTATTAGGGTTTTTCAGCAGTTTGCTTTAGGATTTCCTGAGGTTTCTTTCACCTTAGTAATAGACGGAAAACAGGCTTTTTTTCATAAAAAAGGCACACCTTTTTTAAGAGTCCAAGATGTCTTTGGTAAAACTTTTGCCAATGAACTTAAATATGTGGAAATATCTTTTGAAAATATTCAACTTAAGGGCTTCTTAGGGATCCCAAAGTTTTATAAGCGAAATAAATCGAGTCAGTTTTTTTATGTAAATAACAGAAAAATTCATTCCTCTGTTTTATCTAGCTTTTTAAAAAAAGCATATGGGACGAGGATTGCAGAAGAAGGTTTCCCCTCTGCCATCTTATTTTTAGATGTTCCCTTACATGAAATCGATGTGAATGTCCATCCTCAAAAAAAGGAGGTTCGTTTCAGCAAAGAAGGGCTTTTTCAAGAGATATTTTTTAAAGCAGTCCAAAAAGCCTTCGATGTTCCTATTCCTATTCCCCAAAAGGAAATTTTTGAGGTGCCTCCATCGTTCTCTAAAAAAACACAGCCTTTGATATTTGACCTTGAAGAAGCAGTTCAAAAAGTACTTCCTATGGATAATGACTATCATGGTCCTATATTTATTCAAGACAGGTTTTGTTTTTTACAAAATGTGACTTTATCCGAAAAAATTTTCATTGAAGGGGTTGTTGTTGCCGATCTAAAAGGCATATATGAGCTTTTGCTGTTCGAACTTTTTTCCTGTAAAGATAGAGGGTTCGAGGTACAATCTCTTATTGTGCCTATAGTTTTAGAAGTGGGGGCACTTAAAGTAAAAATACTTGAAGAAGAGAGTAAGCAGCTGCAAAAACTTGGGCTAGACATAAGGACAATTGATGATAGTACAATAGCTGTAGATGCAATGCCTATCTTTTTTCAAAGGCAAGATTTGGAAAATTTCCTTTCCGATCTTCTCATAGAGGAGATATCCGATAACAAAACAAAGAGGCTAATGGAGAGTGTTGCTAAGTCTGCAGCTAAAAAAACATCATTTACTCCGGCAGAAGTAAGGATCTTTTTAAAAGAATTAAAAGGGTGTAAAGATCCTTTTTATTCACCGAAAGGAAAACCAACCTTGATTCAATGCCGTCCACAAGATATACAAAAATTATTTAATGCTAAAGGGGCTCCTTTATGTCTTTATCAAAACGATTAGAAAGCGTGCAAAGATTGCTATCTTCTAAAGATATGGATTTTTTGTTGATTGATGATCCTGATTCATTATTTTACTTAACCAACCTTCAGTTAAGTGCCGGTCTAATGTTAATTACGCAAAAAAATGCCAATCTTTTTGTTGATGGAAGATACATTGCTACCGCAAGAGAAAATAGTCCTTTTCAGGTCGATTTATTGAGCCAAGAGGCTCTTTCTGAAACCATTTGTACCTATGGATCCAATTTATCAAAAAAAATTGGTTTTAATAGTTCGAAAACTAGTTACTGCTCTTATTTAAAATTTAATGATTTTATAGAAAGGATTAAACAACAAAGAAAGGTAGTTGATTTTAAACTTGTAGCTATTGAAAACCCTTTAAAGCCTTTTAGACTTATTAAAGATGCTACTGAAATTCAAAAAATGAAAAAGGCTGCTAATTTAACTTGGAAAGCTTTTGAGCATATTTGCTCTTTTTTAACGGAAGGGGTAAAGGAAACAGAAGTTGCCGTAGAGTTTGAAGTTTTTTGTCGTAAGAATGGTGCGGATAGCATGGCATTTTCTCCTATCATTGCTTTTGGAGAAAATACAGCTTATCCTCATCATAAGAGCAGTAAAAGGGCATTAAAAGCAAACGATGCTGTTCTCATAGATATCGGTATAGTTTTAGATCACTATTGTTCAGATATGACTCGGATGATTTTCGTAGGGAAGCCTGACCCTGCAATTGAGAAGTATTATTCTGTTGTCAAAAAAGCGCATCAAAAAGCTCTTTCCTTATGCAAGCCGGGAGTAAAACTAGGAGACCTTGATAGGGTCGCAAGAGAAGTAATGGCAGAAGAGAAAATCGAAGAACTTTTCTTACATAGTTTAGGCCATGGCATAGGGATAGAGGTTCATGAATATCCTCGGATTAAGTGGGATGGAGAAGATAAAGATCTTATTTTAAAGCCAGGCATGGTTTTTACTATTGAACCGGGGCTATATAAGGAAAAAATAGGCGGCGCCCGTTATGAAGATATGATTTTGATTACACAAGACGGTTATGAAAACTTTTATTCATCAATATAAATGAAGCTTAGAACAAGATTATTTATTTGGATCGGTTCTTTATTCTTTTTATTTGCCATTATTAGTTATGGCATGGAAAACATTTTAGTGTATAGGCACTTAAAAGAATCTAAAAAGGAAATGAACATTGCTATTCAAAAGAAAGAAGAGCAAACAAGAGTTCATTTTGAAGGCTTTTTAGGAATTGTTTTATCAGAGTTTCAAGCGCAAGTAGATGCCCTTTTATATAGGCTGGAAGAATATTCGGCCTTAAAGGCTAAGTTTCTAAAAAGGGGCCCTTATGGGGCTTGGATACCTTCTTCTTTATTATTGCTGGAAAATAAGTGGATTGATTTTCTTCAAAATTCTAATCCTAACTCTTCTTTAGTCATCATGCCCAATTTCAAAGCTCTTTTTTCTTGTGAAAAAAAGATGATTGATGAGGATTTGGCATGGATTCATTTTTATGAGGACCCCAATGACAAAGCATACATTGGCATTCGTATTACTTCCGAAGAGATAAAGAAATACATTCCTTATTTGGTTGATTTTGAAACACAAAGCCAGCCAGATGAGTTTTTATTTTACGAGCCTCAAAAGCTCCTTTCTTTAGATTTCAAAGTAGGACAAAAGGACTTGTCAAAAATATTTTCTCAAAAAGAAATAGCTGTGATGAAAGATTTTCAGCAGATTTTTTTAAAGAAAATTGAAAAAGCTAAGAATTATTTATCGACCCACTGGGTAGGAACTGTCGAGGAAGAGTATTTTAAAAGCCAACCCGATGAGCCTGTTTTTCCTCCTCATTTTTTAGACAGAATGGACCCTAATCTTTCTAATATTGTTTTCCAAGAGTTTGCCGAATCACTTACAGAAAATATATATCAAGATCAGATCATTCGACAAATTTGGAAGCTTTGCATCTTTTTAACCTTAGATATTTTTGATGACAATCCTTTAAGTACAAGAGCTCCTCTTGGCTTGGTCTCAACCTTTTCCCATAAAAATTCTGGAGCAGGTTTTTTTAGTTATCAAGTAATGTCAAATACAAATGTTTTTGATAGTACCAAATACTTCAATGAAAATAGACCAAAAGAAAGTACTTATCCTATTCCCTCATCGCTCGCTTTAATTAAAAACCCAAGTCAAGACAGGTTGTTTTTGGGCAATACTTTACTGTTTAATAAGGATAGTTATTTAACATTAGCCATTGATATTTCAGACACACTCCAAAAACTGTCTTTAGCCTCAAATGAAACAGCTTTATTAGTGCATAATGACAAGATTTTGACGGTATATAATTCTAGAGGAACCCATTTAAGAGAGTCTCCTTTTTATCGAATAGATGTTCAAGATCTAAAAAAAGATAAAGGGATTGTAAAAGTAGATGGTGAAAATTACTATTACCTTCGATTAGAGCCCTATGAAAACTCTAACCTTGATTTTTATATTTTAGAATTAGAGTCAAAAGCTTTTTCTTTTGTTAATTATATTATTGAAGAAGTAACTGATTTAATCAGCAAAGTGACCTATTCTATGTGGGGAATAGGTGTAGTTGCTTTCGTAATCAGTCTGGCTTTATTGCATAATATAGCTAAAAAAGTATCAGAGCCTATTTCTCATTTAGCAAAAGTAACAGAGCCTATTGCTGAAGGACACTATGAAAAAGTAGAAATTCCTAAAATACCTTTTGGGCCTAGTAAGGAAGTAAAAATCCTTTGTCAATCTTTTGGAGAAATGGTGAAAGGTCTTAAAGATAAAGAAAAGGTAAGAGGGGTATTAAATAAAGTAGTTTCTAAACAAATTGCTGAAGAAATATTAAAAGGGTCTATTAAATTAGGGGGAGAAGAAAAAACGGTTACAATTTTTTTCGCAGACATTAGAGATTTTACAAAAATAACAGAAAAAATGTCTCCTCATGAAGTTATTGAAATGCTGAATGCTACTATGACGAAGATTTCACATTCAGTAGATCAGTTTTCCGGCGTCATTGATAAATATGTAGGAGATGAAGTAATGGCTCTTTTTGGAGCTCCTATTGAAGATGAAAACAGTTCTTATAAAGCAGTGGTAGCAGCTAAAACCATGATTGATGATTTAAATAGCTGGAATCAGCAACGGAAAAAAGAAAATAAACCTGAAATTCATATAGGAGTGGGTATTCATACAGGAGTAGTGGTGGCAGGAAACATGGGGGCAGAAAATCGTCTTAACTATACAGTGTTAGGATCTAATGTGAATTTAGCCGCGAGGATTTGTGACATCGCAGAATCAGATCAGATTTTAGTTACTGAAGATGCTATCAAAAATTTTAAAGAAAAAGTGGAAGCTGAAAAGCTAGATCCTGTAACTTTAAAAGGATTTACTGATCCGATAACGGTATATCGTATAAAAAATGTAACTTAAAGTGCCTTTATGTGGTCCTACAGGAAAAAAGTAGTCATAAGTAGCATTATTCTCCTGGTGATTTTTTTATCGCTACTCTTTCCCTTTGTAGAAAAAATAGTTTATGGGGTTGTTAGAAACTCTTTAGAAGAAAGAGCGCAAGATCTAATCAAGAAAATTACCTACAACTCAACTTCTATTGAGCAGGTAACACGGAAACTGCGTCAACAGCACTTGCTGGTTTTTTTTAGAGTAAGTCTTATAAATGAAAAAGGTCAGACATTATATGACTCCTACGTAGAAGAAATTTTAGGGGAGGAGTATCAACCTAATTTCATTGTTGAGCACCCGGAAGTTAAAGAAGCCTTTAAAAAGGGCAGCGGATATAAAGAAGGATACTCACGGCTTTTTTCTCAGTCTTTTGCTTATGTAGCCATTGCCTTTAATTTTCAAGGTAAGTCCTATGTCTTGCGAACAGCTTTTCCTCTTAAGCAAATAAAAAACCTCACTTCAAGTTTTGAAATTGGATTTTTAACGATTGGGGCTATTGTTTTACTTCTATTTTCCATAAGCACTATTTTTATCCTGAATCGTTTAAGCAGACCTATTCAGCATATCATTAACTCAATAAAACCTTATGAAGAAGGTGTTTTACCTAAAATTGAATATGCCAAGGTCATTGACCCTAAGGATGATTTTGGCAAGTTAGCAAAAACGCTAAATTCCTTGTCTGAAAAAATTACAGATCAGATTAGAAAACTTACGCTGCAGAAAAATGAAAATGAATCCATCTTAGACTCGTTGATGGAAGGCGTTTTGGCTGTGACTAAAGAAAATAAAGTCACTTACATAAACCCGATGGCATGTAAGTTTTTGTCGACAGCAAAAAAAGATGTTATAGGTAAGCAAATAACATACTTGAAAGGTAAAAACTCAAGTTTGCTTGAGCTTAGTGAAAAACTAATAGAAGAAGTTAAAGAAAAAGAGAAAACTATCATCGAATCTTTTGTTGTTCAGCAAAAGCAAAAAATATTTTTAGACATTATAGCGATCCCTAAAGAGCATGAGCAAGGAGCTATTTTGGTACTGCAAGATAAGACTTCTGACTATAAGGTCATTGAGATGGGAAAGGACTTTATTGCTAATGCCTCGCATGAGCTTCGGACTCCAATCACAATTATAAGAGGTTTTGCGGAGACTTTGGAAGATTTCCCTAAACTTTCTGAGAATGTCATGAAAGATATAACCTCAAAAATTATCAAAACATGTGATAGGTTAAACTCTTTAGTCAATTCCTTGTTAACTTTAGCTGATATTGAAAACTTTTCAGAGTCAAGATTTGAAAAACTCGATTTAATTTCCATCATAGACAATAGCATTCATATGGTGCAAATAGCCCATGAGAATGTAGAAATTCATTTTGAAAGGCAAAGTTTAATATCCAAGATACTTGGGGATAATCATTTAATTGAGCTTGCTATTGTCAACTTACTAGAAAATAGCGTGAAATATTCTACGAAAGATCCATTGATTCATATCCAAGTACAACAAAAAGGCTCTGAAATCCAATTAACTATCCAAGATAATGGCATTGGTATACCTATAGAAGATCAGCTTCACATTTTTGAAAGGTTTTATACCGTAGATAAAGCTAGATCTAGAAGATTTGGTGGCGCCGGCTTAGGGCTTTCCATTGTAAAAACTATAGTAGAAAAGCATGGAGGACAGATTCATGTCAGTTCTAAAGTAAATGAAGGGACTACATTTACCATTATTTTTCCAGCTTTTGTCCACTAAAATGTGTTGAAAAAGCTTGATTTGTCTGTATACCTGTTCTTTCGTCAGAAATAGTAATAGTCATTTCCTTATCCAAACTTTTTCTATGTTTAGTCTCAAAATAAGAGAAGTCTATTGGCTGGATTCGATAAATAGAACAAAGTCTTGCTAAATCTTGGCGATCAATTAAGGCTCGTTCTAATGGATTTTGTTTATTAACATATTTTTCTGCAATTTCAGCATTAAAAATGGCTTTCAAAAGGGAGTAGTCACAACAAGACAGACAAGTCTTTTCTCCTTTTTTTATTTTAATGTATTGAAGAAGACTTTTATTGCTTTTAAGCATTTTGTAATAGGCCTTTTGAAAAGCAGCTTGTTTAAATTTTACTTGTGTAAGAGATACATTTTCACTCAGCAGTTTTTTCTCTTTTAGTAACTTTAAAAACTCATCAACAAACAAAGAAATATCCTTTTCAGTTAAAAGGATATCTTTATATAGATCTGTAATTAGTTTAGAAAAAATGGGATAAAGAAAATGATCCTTATATTCTTTTGCTTCTAAAAGGGGGTATAGGTTTAACCTCATACAATAAGGAGTTATTTCATTTTTGTAGGAAAGACGTTTTAGTGGAACAGTACCTGAAAAAGAAGGGGGCGATTTAGGTTTTGCTTTTGAGGGGATTTTCTCAAAAATCTTTTCCACATATTCTTTTTGTAAAGCTGAGTCGTTTTGAAAAAAGCCCTCGAAATTTTGACGTATTTTTTCATCAAAAAACCAATTAGAAAAATATATTTGAAATACGATTCCAATCGTGAGCAAAATAAATGA